>NZ_CAQIVA010000048.1:0-13433 GCF_948810725.1 uncultured Rikenella sp. | reverse complement strand
GCTACAGGAGGGTACTGCGCTCGGGCCGCGCGGGCCCCACGTCCCGTGGACGGGCGAAACTTGCGTTTCGCTACGGCAGCCTCGGCCCAATTCCTCGCACCGCTCTTTGTTCGCGCGCCTTGGGAAATCTTGTCAAAACGTGCAAGCACATTTTGACGATTTCCCCCCTAAGGCGTGGCGCGCGTTTGCTTTGAAGTAATAAAGGCCGCCCGCCGTGGCGCGAACGTGTCCGCCGGGCGGGCGCACTCTTCGGGTGGTTTAATGGCTGCCTCTACCCCGTTCTCTGTCCGCGCGGTACCGCGCGAAAAAAAGACAGCACGTCATAGCACGAACAAAAAACGCATAAATTCACTCGCCAGAAAAAGCACGAACGGCCTCTTTGAACTGACGGCCGCGGTCTTCATAATTCCGAAAAAGGTCGAAGCTCGCACAGGCGGGGGACAACAAAACCGTATCGCCTGCCTCGGCCACCTCGCGACAGGCGGCAAGGGCGGCTGCCAATGACGAGGTGTCGTAAACCGGAACGACGCCGGTGAAGGAACGGACTAACTTGGCATTGTCGAGCCCCATGCAGACGACGGCACGCACATGCTCACGCACCAACGGCATCAGAACGCCGTAGTCGTTCCCTTTGTCCGTCCCGCCGGCGATCCACACCGTCGGACGCGTCATCGACTGCAAGGCATACCACACGGAATCGACGTTCGTCGCTTTCGAATCATTGATATACTCTACCCCATCGATTGTCGCCACCGGCTCCAGCCGATGCTCCACGCCGCCGAACGTGCGCAGGGTCTCGGCAATCGCGGCATCCGGCACGCCGGCTTTCCGACAGGCGGCGACGGCGGCCAGTGCATTGGCGATGTTGTGCAACCCTTTGATCCGCATCTCGGCGACCGGAAACTCGAAGCCGTCGCACCTCAACATCCCCGCAACAGCATCGTATGAGGCCGGGCCGGAGGCGCCTTTCACGCAAAAAGAGCAGATCTCGGCCTGTAATCCCGCCTGCACCCGAGGCAAATAGGCCTGGGTCTCCGGATCCTCGCCGTTGCAGACGAAGAGATCGTCCGGCCGAAGATTCTGCGTGATGCGGAATTTGCTGGCGACATAGTTCTCCATCCGGTGGTCGTACCGATCCAGATGATCGGGGGTGATGTTCAGCAGGAGGGCGATGTCGGCCCGAAAATCGTACATCCCGTCCAACTGGAAACTGCTCAATTCGATCACGTACCAGTCCGGCTGCTCTTCCGGTTCGGTCTCGGCCACCTGCAAAGCCAGACTCCGGCCGATGTTCCCGGCCAGTTCGGCCCGAAAACCGGCTGTGCGCATCATCGCATGGATCAGGGTCGTCGTCGTGGTCTTCCCGTTGCTGCCGGTGATGCAGACGGTGCGGGTGTGCGGCGCAAGGTAGCGACCGGCGAACTCGATCTCGGAGATCACGGGTATCCCCCGCTCGCGAATGGCCTGCACGACGGGGGCGCTCTCCGGAATGCCGGGGCTCTTGACCACAAATTCAGCTTCCAAAATAGGCCCGAGGGAATGGGAACCCTCTTCGAAGGCGATCCCCCGTTCCGCCAGGCGAGAACGGTAGGACTCTTTCAACTGGCCGGCGTCGGAGAGCCAGACGTCGTACCCTTTCGAGGAGGCCAGCACGGCAGAGCCGTATCCGCTCTCGCCGCCTCCCAAAATCACTGCCAATGCCATAGTCGATGCGTTTTAATCCTGCAAATTTAATGTTTTCCGACGCCCGGCGAGAGATGCGGAGGACGGTTTATACAAAAAAACGCGCCGCGCAAAAATGCGTAACGCGTTTCGTATTCTTCAGTTCCAAATCAGGCGAATCAGCCAGCTCCCGAGCAGAATCGCCACGTCCACCCACAGCATGATCCGCAGGAGGCGGGGGTGCCGAATCAGGAGCATGGTGGCGCCCAACGGCAACAAGGCGGGAAAAAGCAACAGGCTCTCGCGCAGTCTGCCCTGCAACAAGAGCTGGAGGGAGCGCTGCGCGCCGCAGAAGGGGCAATCGAAGCCGAACAGTTGCCGATAGGCGCAGGGCATGAGGCGATAGCGCCCGACGAGCTCCTCTCAGAGCGAGCTGATCTGGCGGAACCAGTCGGCGCCTTCCGAGAGTCCGACGCCGATGCCGATAATCCCGATGATAACCAATACGTAGAGGATATAAAGGCCGCCTATGCAAATCCCGATAATGGACAACACGCGACCGGCGTTGGCCATCCCGTATCCGTTGTAGTCGTTGGGTGCGGCGAGGTAGATGGCGCGGGCTTTGTTCCCGAAAACGAGGCCGATAATGCCGAGGATCAGGCCGACGAACCAGCAGCTGGTGACCACAGAGAGAATCCCGAGCACCAACGAAGCGGCTGCATTGGGCAGGCTGGGTTTCGGGGCATAATATCCGCCGCCGGGATTGGGTTGCGGCTGTTGCTGTTCCGATTGGGGTTGGTTTTCGTTGTAGTTTTCCATATCCGTATCCTTTTAGTGTAAAGATTTCACAGACAAAACAGGTGGTCAGGCTTCGTCTTCGCTGGCGGCTGCGGCAAGCCGTTCGGCGTTTTCGGCGAACTGGAGTTTGTCGATGCATTCCTGGATGTCGCCGTCCATAAAGGCGGGCAGGTTGTACATGGTGTAGCCGATCCGGTGGTCGGTCATCCGCCCCTGGGGATAGTTGTAGGTGCGGATCTTGGCGGAGCGGTCGCCGGTGGAAACCATGGTCTTCCGCTTGGAGGAGATTTCGTCGAGGTATTTCTGGTATTCGAGGTTATAGATCCGTGTCCGGAGCTCTTCCAAGGCTTTGTCGAAGTTCTTGAGCTGGGATTTCTGGTCTTGGCACTGGACGACGATGCCGGTGGGAATGTGGGTCAGCCGGATGGCGGAATAGGTGGTGTTCACGGATTGCCCGCCCGGCCCGGAGGCGCAGAAGGTGTCTTTCCGGATGTCTTCCATCTTGAGGTCGATGTCGAATTCTTCGGCTTCGGGCAGCACGGCGACGGAGGCGGCGGAGGTATGCACGCGGCCCTGGGTCTCGGTCTGGGGCACGCGCTGTACGCGGTGGACGCCGGATTCGTATTTCAAAACGCCGTAAACGCCGTCGCCGGTGATTTTCAGAACGACTTCCTTATAACCGCCGGAGGTGCCTTCGCTCTGGCTGTTGATTTCGGCTTTCCAGCCTCGCCGTTCGAAGAATTTGAGGTACATCCGCAGAAGGTCGCCGGCGAAAATGGCGGCTTCGTCTCCGCCTGCGCCGCCGCGGATCTCCATGATGGCGTTTTTGCTGTCCTGGGGGTCGGCGGGGATGAGCATGAGTTTGATCTCTTCTTCGAGCCGGGCGATGGCGGGTTCGAGGGTCTCGATCTCGCCGCGGGCCATCTCGCGCATCTCTTCGTCTTTCTCGTTGGCGAAGAGGTCTTTGGCTTCCTGTAAGTTAGCGACGGCGGTGCGGTACCGATCGGCGGCTTCGACGATGGGGCCGAGCTCTTTGTATTCTTTGTTGAGCTGGATGTATCGTTTCATGTCGCTCATCACTTCGGGATCGGTGATCTGCCGGGATATGGCGGCGTATTTCTCCCGAATGCCGTCCAATTTGGCCAGTATGGTATTATCTGCCATATATCGCGTTTCGTTTCAATCGTACAAAGATAAGCTTTTTCTTTCGCGCCGGAGAGAGTGGGGTTTCGGTCGGCGCGCCGGAGGAAATCTTGTTCAAAGCGCAGAATGCTTGGAAGGATTTCCCTTTTTCATACGGGCGGGCGGCGTTTTTCGCGCGCGTCGAGCTTTGTTCCGCCTCGAACTGTTCTTTTTGTGAACAAAAAGAACCAAAAAAAACTTCAGACGGATGCTTCGCATCCTCCCGCTGCCGGGAGCCCAAATCTCGGACTCTTCTTTGGGCCGCTTTCTTTCAACCGACGCTGCCAGCGAGCGTAATGCAAACGTAGTTTGCAAATTACCGAGCGGCGAGGAGGAACCGAGTAGCGTACCGAGAGCAGAGACCGTTTACGGGCTATGCCGAGGTAGCACGAGGAAGCCGAAGGCAACGCGTAGCCAAAAAGCGGCAGTTCCATGCGGGTAGACACAGAACCCTAGTCGCGGCGGGCGAAGCCGATGTAGTAGATCAAGGTCGCAATCGCGGACAAGGCGGCGACCAGATAAGTCCGGGCGGCCCATGTCAATGCTTCCTTGGCCTGAGCCTGCTGTTGCGAGTTCAGAATCTGCTCGTTTTCGAGCCAGGCCAAGGCCCGATGCGAGGCGTTGTACTCTACGGGCAGGGTCACGATACTGAACAAGGCGGACATGGCGATCATCCCGATGCCGATCCAGAACAATACCAGGTTATTGGTCACGCCGGCCAGCACAATACCGCCGATGATGAACAGAATCGCGAACTTCGAAGAGAAGCTGGTCACGGGAACCAATGCCGAACGCCATTTGAGCGGAGCATACCCCACGGCATGCTGAACGGCGTGGCCGCATTCGTGAGCGGCTACTGCCGCGGCGGCGACGGAGTTGCTCTCGTAGACTGAATCGCTGAGGTTCACGGTCTTGTTGGCCGGGTTGAAGTGGTCGGTCAACTCGCCCGAGACGTGGGTCACGCGGACGTCGGTAATGCCGTTGTCGCGTAGCATCTTTTCGGCCACTTCGCGACCGGTCAGACCGCCGGCAAAAGGAACTTTCGAGTATTTGTTGAATACGCTCTGCAAACGGGACTGGACGATAAAACCGACGATCCCGATAGCGATAATGAGCAGGAACTCGGGCCCCATCGAATAGAAGTAGGAGGAGGAAGCGGTCAGCAGTGTCATGATAAAATAGTGTGTGGTTTGGTTATAAAAAACGTGTCGAAAGGTGGTTATCGTATCTTGAGGGTCATCAGCGTAATGGCGGCCAGCAACAATTGGACGATCCAAAAACGGGTGACGATCTTGACTTCGAAGTAGCCTTTTTTCTGGTAGTGGTGGTGCAGGGGGGCCATCAAAAACACGCGACGGCCTTCGCCGTACCGGTGTTTGGTGTATTTGAACCAAAAGACCTGAATGATCACGGAGCAGCTCTCGACGATAAACACGCCGCAAAGAATGGGCAAGAGGAGTTCTTTCCGGATCAGCAGCGCGAAGACGGCGATAATCCCGCCGACGGCCAACGAGCCGGTATCGCCCATAAACACTTGCGCGGGGAAGGAGTTGTACCACAGAAATCCGAGTAAAGCGCCCACGAATGCCGCGGCAAAGACGAGCAGTTCGCCGGAGCCGGGTATATTCATGATACTCAGATACTCGGAATAGATGACGTTCCCGGAGAGGTAGGCGAGAATCCCGAGCACGACGCCGATAGCGGCGGAGACGCCGGCGGCCAGGCCGTCCAAGCCGTCGGTGAGGTTGGCGCCGTTGGAGACGAGGGTGATCACGAAAGTGGCGACGAGAATATAGAGCAGCCAGCCGAGCGTATCGCCCCATTTCCCTTCGATGGGAATCAGGTTGCGGTAGTCCAAAGTGCGGTTTTTGAAAAACGGGACGGTGGTGTCGGTGGATTTCTCGGGCGGGGTCAAATAGAGCACGGTGCGCCGGTTCCCCAAGTCGTTAGCCACGACGCGCTCGACTTCGTTCTGCTGCCGCACGGCGGCGGGCTCGCGCGAGACGATCTGGGGGCTGATCCACATGGTGGTGCCGACGATAATCCCGAGGCTCACCTGGCCCAAGATCTTGAATCGGCCGTTAAGCCCCTCTTTCCGCTTGCGAAAGACTTTGATGTAGTCGTCGAGAAAGCCCAGAAGGCCCAACCATACGGTGGTGGCGAGCATCAACTGGACATAGATGTTGGTGAGGTCGGCGAACAAAAGAACGGGTATAAGGATTGCGGCCAAAATAATGAGTCCGCCCATGGTCGGTGTCCCGCGTTTCTGGAGCTGGCCTTCGAGACCGAGGTTTCGCACCTCTTCGCCGATCTGGCGACGCTGGAGCAGGCGGATAATGTATTTCCCGAAAACCATCCCGATGAGCAGCGATACGACGATGGCCAGTGCGGATCGGAAGGATATATAGTTGAACATCCCGGCACCGGGCAGGTCGATGGTCCGGTCGAGGTATTCGGCGATGTGATAGATCATGGGTTGTTGCGCGCTTTTTCCTGGACAAAGATAGTCATTCCGGCGGGCTTTTCGTCACGGGTGGGAGGATTAACGAAAGCTTTCTGCCGGAGCGGCCCGCCCCGGGCTACCGCGGGCACGATGCGGGCGTGCAGCGTAACGTCGGTAACAGCGGTGACGGCTGGTCTTCTACGGCCGGTGGTACCAATGGCGTGTACTTGAGTTTCTACATGACGTGGCTCAATCCCGGCTACACGAACTTCCGTGCCCACGGTTTTCAGTTGCGCTGCCTCTCGGAATAAACGGACGCATAGCGTCTTTTAATGCCAGCCTCTACCCTACTTTTTTTAACCTTGGTGGGTCGGACGCCCGGGAGGAACGGCAACTCTCGGCGCGTGAGCGGCGTGTTGCGGGCCGCCCGTGGGCAGGCGTTCGGCCCGCGCGGTTCTTCGAACCGCAAGAGCACGGCCCATTTATTGATCATGTCTGTCGGGTTCGGCCTGTCGCCCACCCCCCGAGCGGCTTCGCCGCTGGGCGACAGGGCCGGCGGTTCGATGAACCGCAGAAGCACAGCCAATTTGTTTTCGGCCGCAGTCAACGGAGAACGAATATTAAGGCTGAGGCGGCCAGTAAAAGACGCTGTGCGTCCCCTCCGCATCCGGGGGCTGCGGGCCGACCGTTAACACGGGGACTTAGCTACTCGCTCGCAGCCCAAAGCATGACCAACAAGTTCAGCCCAACCCACCGCCCCCAGTCCAAGCCTCATGCTCGGCCAGCGCGGCTCGAAAACCGTAACCGGTTTTCGAGCCTGAAAAACAATCGCAGCCCAAAGCTCGCCCCAGTTCTCCGTCCCGTGTCCGCCTCACTGCGGCTCCGCTGTCGCTCCGCCGGTGCCGCTCGGCACGCGAAAACTGGGCGTGTCTACTCCTAAACGTCGCCCGCGGCAATTCTTGCCGGATTGGCCGAGTACCAACCGGTAGAATATGCCCTTTCAGACGGGCGGGCGACGGAGTTTTTGTGAGTGAGCAATTTTTTCGCGCGCCTGCGCGATTCATCCATATTCGGCTACCGCCGAAATAGTTGAATCGCTCTTTTAGGCGGGGCGCGCGGCTTTGGCTACAGGAGGGGACTGCGCTCAGGCCGCGCGGGCCCCACGTCCCGTGGACGGGAAATGCTTACGCATTTCAACTACCAGCCTCTACCCCTATGCAACGCGGGCAGCCTCAGCCCAATTCCTCGCACCGCTCTCTGTCCGCGCGCTGGCGAAAATCTTGTCCAAAGCGCAAGTCGCTTTGAACGATTTCCTTTTCCAGCAGTCGCGCGCGGTTGAGCTTTGACCCGCCTTCGAACTATTCCTTTTAGCTTCGCGTTGCCTTCGGCTTCCTCGTGCTACCTCGGCATAGCCCGCAAGCGGTCTCTGCCCTCGGTACGCTACTCGGTTCCTCCTCGCCGCTCGGCAATTTGCAAACTACGTTTGCATTGCACTCGCTGGCAGCGTCGGTTGTGAACAAAGAGAACCAAAAAGACTTTAGAGCGCATCCCTGCGGGATGCTCTGGCCGGGTATACCCGCATCACACAAACGCGCGGTGCGGCGGACAGTCTGCCCTACTCTCACCTATCCCCAAAAACGAACCGCGTCCGGCATCGCAAAATGCGATACCGAACGCGGTTCTCTTATCCAAGAGTCTGGACGGGGGACTACATCATGCCGCCCATACCTCCCATTCCGGCCGGCATAGCCGGTGCAGGATTTTCTTCCTTAATATCGGCCAGCACGCATTCGGTGGTCAGGAACATCGATGCCACGGAAGCGGCGTTTTCCAAGGCCACACGAGCCACTTTGGTCGGGTCGATAATCCCGGCTTTGAAGAGATCTTCGTACTGGTCGGCACGGGCATTGTACCCGAATGCACCCTTCCCTTCTTTCACTTTATTGACCACGACCGAACCTTCGCCGCCGGCATTGGCTACGATCTGACGCAGCGGTTCTTCGATGGCGCGTTTCACGATGTGAATCCCGGTGGTTTCGTCGTCGTTGTCGCCTTTGAGCTTTTCGAGCGCAGCGGTAGCACGGATATAAGCCACGCCGCCGCCCGGGATGATCCCTTCGGCGACCGCAGCACGGGTCGCTGCCAGTGCATCGTCGACGCGGTCTTTCTTCTCTTTCATTTCGACTTCGGTCGCGGCGCCCACGTAAAGCACGGCCACGCCGCCGGCCAATTTAGCCAGGCGTTCCTGAAGCTTTTCCTTGTCGTAGTCCGAGGTCGAGGCTTCGATCTGTTTCCGGATCTGGGCCACACGATCCTGGATGGCGTCTTTCTTGCCGGCTCCGTTGACGATCGTCGTATTTTCTTTGGTTAGTGTCACTTTCTCTGCCGAACCGAGCATATCGATGGTCGCAGCGTCGAGTTTCAGGCCGGTCTCTTCCGAAATCACGGTTCCGCCGGTCAGAATAGCGATGTCCTGCAACATCTCTTTGCGACGGTCGCCAAAGCCGGGAGCCTTGACGGCCGCAATCTTCAGCGTGCCGCGCAATTTGTTGAGCACGAGCGATGAAAGGGCTTCGCCGTCGACGTCTTCGGCGATCACGAGCAGGGCACGCCCGCTCTGTGCCACCGGTTCGAGCACCGGAAGAAGTTCTTTCATGGTCGAAACTTTCTTGTCGGTGATCAGGATGTAGGGCTTTTCGAGGTCGGCTTCCATCTTCTCGGGGTCGGTCATGAAGTAGGGAGAGATGTAACCGCGGTCGAACTGCATCCCTTCGACCACATCGACATGGGTCTCGGTCCCTTTGGCTTCTTCGACGGTGATAACGCCTTCTTTCTTCACTTTGCTCATCGCTTCGGCGATCAACTTACCGATGGTGGAGTCGTTGTTGGCCGAAATGGTACCGACTTGCTCGATTTTGCTGATGTCGTCGCCGACTTGCTGGCTCTGTTTCTGAAGGTCGGCCACGACGGCGGCAACGGCTTTGTCGATCCCGCGTTTCAAATCCATCGGGTTGGCGCCGGCGGTCACGTTCTTGATCCCGGTGGTAATAATGGCCTGGGCGAGCACGGTGGCGGTGGTCGTCCCGTCACCGGCGTCATCGTTGGTCTTCGAGGCTACTTCTTTCACGAGCTGGGCGCCCATATTGGCGACGTTGTCTTCCAGTTCCACTTCTTTGGCTACGCTGACGCCGTCCTTGGTCACTTGCGGAGCACCGAACTTTTTGTCGATCAGCACGTTCCGACCTTTCGGCCCGAGGGTCACTTTCACGGCGTTGGCCAGTGCGTCTACGCCGGATTTCAACTGTTCACGGGCGTCGGTATCGAATATAATCTGTTTTGCCATCTCTGTAATTGATGTTTTTATGGTTCTATGATTTTGCATGGAGCCGGACGGAACCGTACCTTTTCTTCAGAAAAGGTACCCAAAGAACTTTCATGATAGCTACGCTACTCCTTAGGCTCGCAGTCCTCAGTCTTCGTGATTCCTTTTGGGTCGGGGCAACGGCGCGCTTTATATGTAGGCTAAACCTTTAGCGCGCCGTTGCTCCCGGCCCAAAGAAAGCCCGAGAGTTGGGTCGCCGGCAGCTTTAGGATGCGAAGCATCCTTGAAAGTTTTTCTGGTTCTCTTTGTTCACAAAGAGAACAGTTCACTCCTGTTCAATCCACAATAATAGAGCGATTAAATAATCGCGAGGATGTCATTTTGTTTCATGATGAGATAATCCTTCCCATCGAACGAGATTTCAGTGCCCGCATACTTGCCGTAGAGCACCTGATCGCCCGCTTTGACCTCCATCTTGACCTCGTCGGTACCCGGGCCCACCGCCACCACCGTACCGGCAAGCGGTTTTTCTTTGGCCGTGTCAGGAATGAAGAGACCCGAAGCGGTTTTTTCTTCCGCCGGTTTCGGCTCGATCAGCACGCGATCTGCTAACGGTTTGATTTTCATGATCGGTAAATGTTTTATTTGTTTTGGATTCTGAATTCAGGTTTCGTTCAGCGGTAGCGGTACCGTGCATATTTTATGCCAAAGCGGCCCGGCTGACTCTTTATGTCAAAATGACAGCCTGCGGGCTGTCATTTTGAACATGATGTACGCAATAAACGCCAAGCTACCCTGCGATCATACGTTGTATCTCGCGGATGCGCCACTCGACTTCCGCCGGATCGGAGGGCTCCATGAAGTGACGCACGAGGCAGGGATTCCGGGCGCCGACTGCCAAAACGGCCGGCAGGGTCTCCGGAAAAATCCCGCCGATGGAGACCACCGGCAGCTGCGCGAAGCCGAGCACCTCGCGCAACTGCTCGGTCCCGACCACCGGATCGGGCACGGCTTTGGTGGTGGTCGGATAAACGGGCCCGAAGCCGATATAGTCTACTCCCTCGGAAGCCAACGCGGCGCGGGCCTGCTCGATGGAGTGGGTCGAAAGACCCACGATCATCTCCCGGTCGACGATGCGCCGCACAGAGGCCACGGGCAAGTCGCCCTGGCCGACGTGAACGCCGTCGGCTCCGCTCAGCAGGGCGATGTCGGGCCGGTCGTTGACGATAAATCGGGTCTCCGTTCCGCGGGTCACGGCGCGCACTTCGCGGGCGATACGCAGCAGCTCGCCGTCGGGGAGGTTCTTCTCCCTCAACTGAAGCATCCGAACGCCGCAACGCACGGCTGCTTCCGCTGCAACGACGTGTCCCACGGCGGGACGGGTCAGGATGACGTACAGGCCGAAGTTATCCATCGATCCGGGCGATCATCAGTTCGGCAGCTTTCCGGCCCGACATCAGCATGCCGCCGAAAATCGGCCCCATACGGAATGCGCCGCTCACCCCGTTGGCCGCCATACCGCTCACGAACAGACCCGGATAGACCTCCTTGGTGTTCTCAACGGTGAGCCGCTCGCCCTCTTCGACGTTCAGCGACCGTTCGCCGGCCACTTCACCGGTCGGAGTATTGAGCCGGACGTTGTTCTTACGGGCCACCAGGCGGGCGATCATACAGTCGTGGCCGGTGCCTTCGAGCACGGCGCGGGCGGTCACCATCAGAGGGTCGACGTGCATCCCTTCGCGCATCACGGGGGCCCAGTTCACCACCAGACCGGCTACCTCTTCGTTGTGGAAGATGACGTCTTCCACGGAGTAGCAGTTAAAAATAGTAGCCCCGGCTTTGGTGGCGGCGTAGACGAGGGCGGAGGTGGCGTGCACGGAGTCCAGCACGTAAGTTCCCTCTTTATAAGGTTTGTAGCTGACGCCGAGTTCGTCGAGGATGGGCAGGGCTTCCTGCTGGACGATGATGTCGTTGAACATCATGGCGCCGCCCCACATGCCGCCGCCGGGGGCGAGTTTGCGTTCGTAGAGAACGACGCGTTTGCCGGCTTTCGCCAGATAGTAAGCGGCCACGAGTCCGGACGGGCCGCCGCCGACGATGGCGGCATCGACCGAGAGGTTGGCTTTCAGCTTTTCGAAATAGTTTTCGACTATCCCGAGGGAAACGAGTTTTTCCATCGTTCGAATGATTTTTTACAAGTACGATTTTCCCCCTCGACAGGCCGGGAGCGTCCGGGGCGCAGGGCCCTCCGGTTCCAGGAGGGGACACAAATATAGGGGTTGCGGCGCAAAAATGCTATTTTTGCCGGACAAGATTTTGCTGACGAGTGGAATATTACGACAAAGACGTGGCACGGGAGCGGATGGATCGCTTCGAGGCGGAGGGGCGGCCGTTTCTGTTCCTGATCGACTACGCGATGCGGGCTTGTGTGGTGGAGCCGCTGGAGGAGGTGGATCCGGCCCGGCTGCTCTATGCGATCGGCGGACGGACGAATGCTTTCGCGCTGGGCGACGAAGCGCCGGAATTAGTATGGGAACCGCGGTTTTGCACGCGGGAGGAGTACGACCGGGGGTTCGAGACGGTCATGGGACATTTGCGGGCGGGGAACAGCTATCTGGTCAATCTGACGTGCGAAACGCCGGTGACTTGCAACCTGACGCTGCGCGAGGTGTTCGACGGCACGGAGGCGCGGTACAAAATCTGGTTCGACAACCGGTTCGTCTGTTTCTCGCCGGAACGGTTCGTGCGGATCGGGGCGGAGGGACGGATTTCGACGTTCCCGATGAAGGGGACGATCGATGCGGCGCTGCCGGAGGCGGAACGGCGAGTGTTGGAGGATGCGAAAGAGGCGGCAGAACATGCGACGATCGTCGATCTGCTGCGCAACGACCTGAGCCGGGTGGCGACGGGGGTGCGGGTGGAGCGGTATCGCTATGTCGACCGGGTGGCGACGCATGCGGGGGAGTTGTTGCAGGTCAGCTCGGAGATCAGCGGGAAGTTACGAACGAATTGGCGCGATCGCGTGGGGTCGATCTTGTTCGAGTTGCTGCCGGCGGGGTCGGTGACGGGGGCGCCGAAACTCCGAACGCTGGAAATCATCGCGGAGGCGGAGACCTACGACCGGGGGTATTATACGGGGGTGTGCGGGCTGTTCGACGGGAGGGAGCTGGAGAGCGGGGTGATGATCCGTTTTCTGGAACGGGCGCCGGGGGCGGAGCGGGGGGAGTATCTGTTCAAGAGCGGCGGGGGGATCACGTTCCGCAGCGACCGGACGGCGGAGTATGCGGAAATGAAACAGAAAGTCTATGTGCCTTTGCGTGGAAACGATACGGATCGCTGACGGCTGCTGGCCGGAGGCTGAAATTCTGCATCTGCATCAGGAGCGGGTCGAACGCACGTGCCGGGAGCGGTACGGCGTCGCCGCGGTGCCGGAGTTGGCGGCGATCCGAAGGGGATATCCGGTGCCGGGAGATTTACACGAGGGGATGGCGAAGTGTCGGGTGGTCTACGGGGCTAAGGGGGTCGAGGCGGTGGAATATGGGCGTTATACGCCTCCCCGGATCGGTTCGTTGCTGGCGGCGGAGGTCGATTCTTTCGACTACGGGTACAAGTATGCCGACCGGAGGGAACTGACTGTGTGGCACGAACGGGCGCTGGCGAAGGGCTACGGCGATGCGCTGCTGCTCCGCGACGGGCGGATCACGGATACGACGTTTTGCAATGTGGCGTTCCGGGTGGCGGGAGGCTCGCGCGAGCTCTGGCACACGCCGGCTTCACCGCTCTTGCGCGGGACGATGCGGGAATGGCTAATCAAACGGGGGACGATCGTCCCCCGTGAAATTCGACTCGAAAACTTACGCGAGGGGCACTACTCCCATATCGCGCTGTTCAATGCGATGAATGATTTCGGCACGCTGCTCTTGCCGAGCAACCGAATTGACTATTAATCTGTTAATCTGTGTACTTTGGGTTGGAGGGTACTGTTCTCTTTGTGAACAAAGAGAACCAGAAAAACTTTAGAGCGCA
>NZ_CAQIVA010000047.1:0-14318 GCF_948810725.1 uncultured Rikenella sp. | reverse complement strand
CAGACCGGCATGTACATCCTCACCGGGTCGCAAAACACCGAACTGATGGAGGCCGTCGATCAGTCGCTGGCCGGGCGCGTCGGGATTCTGACCCTGCTGCCCTTCTCCCACGAAGAGATGCGCGCCGCGGGAATCGCTCCGACAAACATCGACACCGAAATCTTCCACGGCGCCTATCCGCGCCTGTATGACCGGCAGATCGAACCGACCGACTACTACCCGAACTACATCAAAACCTACATCGAACGTGACGTGCGGCAGATGAAAGCGATCGGCGACCTATCGAAATTCCGCCGGCTCATCAAGCTGTGCGCCGGGCGGATCGGCCAGCTGCTCAACAAGGCCTCGCTGGCCGTCGAGTGCGGCATCACGGCGCCGACCGTCGATGCGTGGCTTTCGATCCTGGAGGAGAGCTACATCCTCTACTTCCTGCGGCCTGACCACAACAACTTCGCCAAACGGCTCGTCAAGTCGCCCAAACTCTATTTTTACGACACCGGGCTGGCCTGTTCGCTGCTCGAGATCCGACATGTCGACCAGCTCGACACGCATTATCTGCGGGGCGGTCTGTTCGAGAACCTGGTGATCAACGAGTTTCTCAAACGCGATTATAACCGGGGCTTGGAACCGTCGCTCTCCTTCTGGCGCGACAGCGCCGGCCACGAGGTCGATCTGCTTCGCCGGGAGGCTGGTCGGACGAAGGCTTACGAAATCAAATCCGGAGCGACCTTTTCGAAAAGCTATTTTACCGGTCTGGACTATTGGGGCCGCCTATCAAACACAGGGCCGGAAGATCGGGCGGTCATCTACGGTGGCGACCGGTCGATGCGTACCTCCTCCGGCGAGGTGAAGGCTTGGGAGGAGATGTAAGGTGCGCTGCCATCGGTTACATTTTGCGTTTTTCGACAAATTTCGGATAAAACATTCTGCATTTCTCGACAGAAGTCTGCAAAAACATTTCTCGTTTTCCGACAATTTCATATATTTGTAAGGAATCAATACTTCGAGAAGATGGCCGAGAAGACATTCAAACGCAAGATATATGACCGGATGCTCCGCTGGAAACGGGAGAGCGACGGACAAACGGCCCTCCTGATCAAAGGGGCACGGCGGATCGGAAAATCGACCATCGCCGAAGAATTTGCCCGTCGGGAATACGAGTCGTACATTCTGATTGACTTCTCGATTGCGGATCCGGCAATCCGGGAGTTGTTCGACCACGTGTCGGACCTGGATTATCTGTTCCTGCGGCTGCAATCCCTGTTCAACGTCTCGTTGCACGAGCGCCGATCGGTGATCGTTTTCGACGAGGTGCAGCTGTGTCCGCTGGCGCGGCAGGCGATCAAACACCTGGTGAAAGACCGGCGGTACGACTATATCGAAACCGGCTCGCTGCTCTCGATCAAAAAGAACGTACAAGGGATCGTTATTCCGAGTGAGGAGACGCGAGTGGCCATGTATCCGATGGACTTCGAGGAATTTCTGTGGGCTGTCGGCAAAACCCCAACTTTCGACCTGATCGACTACGCCTACCGAAACCTCCGGACGTTGGGCGAGGCCGTCAATCGCGATCTGTTGCGCGATTTTCGGCTCTATATGCTGGTCGGCGGTATGCCTCAGGCGGTGAATGCTTACCTCGAAGCGAACGATTTCGCGGCCGTGGATGCCGTGAAACGCAACATCATAGAACTTTATATCGACGATTTTCGTAAAATCGATCCTTCGGGTCGGGCCTCGCGCCTTTTCAGTTCGATCCCGGCCGAACTGGCCCGGAATACGGTGCGTTACAAAGTGGGAAGTGTGATTGAAAACGCTACGGCGGCGCGGTTGGGCGAGGTGTTGATGGATATGGCGGACTCCATGACGGTGAACTTCGCTTATCATGCCAACGATCCGAGTGTCGGTTTCTCGTTGCATGCCGATCCGGATCGGTTCAAGATCTTTTTGGCCGATACGGGGTTGTTCGTTACGCTCGCTTTCATGGACCGCGACTACACGGAAAACGAGATTTATCGCAAGTTGCTTTCCGATAAACTCGGGGTCGATCTCGGCTATGTGTACGAAAATGTCGTTGCGCAGATGCTCCGCAGCGCGGGGAACGAGCTCTTTTATTACACGTTTAAAGAGGCGACGGGGCGTCCTTACGAAGTCGATTTCCTGCTTTCGCGCGGGAACAAAATCTGTCCTGTCGAGGTCAAATCGTCGGGCTATAAGGCCCACAAATCGCTCGATCGGTTCGGGACCAAGTTTTCGCCTCGCATCTTGCACCGGTACCTTTTGTACACCAAGGATCTGAAAAAGGACGGGGATACGCTCTGTCTTCCGGTCTACATGACGGGACTGCTATAGGTCTCTCGTGTTATTGAGGTTTTATCGGTCAAAAACAGGTACTGAAAAGGCAATAGACAGCCCTTTCTATTTCCACTTCCACGTTCTGCCCGGTATTCTTCGGCCCCGAACCGCCCGCCGGTGGTTCAACCGGTAGCAGTGACAAGCAGCGGGGGGGATGGAGCTACACCGATTTCAGATATGTGGCTGCGAGGGAAGAACCGTTACTTTTCATAAATTCCAGTATTCGGACAACCGAGTCATGTAAATTCCGATTTCGGTGGATGTCGTCAAAATAGGTTGTAAACAGGTCTTTCATCATCGTTTCCAAATTCAGGAGGATGGAAGTGGCCGTATGATAATCTTTGTGGAATGTAAATCCGTGCACAAACGATGCTAACACGGGAATAATCCGTTTTACATATTTTTGGCCAATGGAGGTGAAGACGCGTGAGATGGCATAAAGAGGCGTATAATGGTGCGGCAGGTCTTCGGCTATTCGGGCATAGAAAGCCACGTCTTTCTCTTCCAGTTGGAACCAGTCGTCGCCCATTTTAGTGAGGTAGGGGGGATTGATCAGGTAGTTGTCCAGCATCTGTGAATAGTAACGGGGATTCAGAGCGACGCTTTTTACGATAGGATCGTAAAGAATGCCCCATACGATCCAAAAGGTATCATAGGCGCCGATCTCGGCGGCTTTTGCAACGAAGGAGGGCAAGAGAGTGTCGTGATCCGAGTCGCTGCTGATATAAGAAATGAAAGGAGTTATCAATCGGTCGAGTTCCTCTTTGGGTGAACGCAGGATATATTCCGACACGTTATTAGAATCCTGACAGGTGGCTTTCACCAATGGATAGCGGCTATGTTCCTTTGGCGTCCAGCGGGATGCTATCTTTTCTATACAACGATTGCCCAGTTTCCGGTCTTTTGGCTGGGTCGTCAGCAAACTCAATAGGGTGAGTGCCTGGTCGGAGGTCATCGTATCGACATGGTCGGCGGGTAATTTGCGGAGGTACCTGTGTAGCGTTTCTTTCATGAAATCTGCGTGCTCCTCCCAGAGGCGACACCGGGCAATCATCGAACTGACTATATCGCACGGACGGGTATGGGTCGTAGGCTCGTGCATTTCGGCATAAGTGATGAGCAGGTCTTGCAGCTGTGTCCGCCAGTCGTTCCGATCCAAAAGAGCCGAGAATCCTGACAAGATCACCTCGAAATCGGACGGCAAGGAACGGGAAGGGGGTTCGGTATGAGAGAGGGCATCGAACACATAGCGGCGACAGGTCTCTTTTTGATCCTCTGTCAGTCGCTCGGCCAGTTGTGTCAAAAGGATAGCGCCGACCATGCCTGGAAGAGACTCTTCATCCATAATATAGTTGATCGGCAGTCCGTTTTCATCCGTCTGCGACTTTGTCTCGTGAAGGGTCTCCAGTGCCAAGGATGGATTGATCTCATAAGGATTATTCTTGATTGCCTCTACTTCATCCCGACTTCGTTTGTCGATCCAATCACGAAGACTGGTACCTCTTAGGAGTTCTTGCGTATTTGCATTGATTTGACGGCTTTTTTCGGCCATTTCCGATGTCAGGACGGGGGTTACGCGTATCGCTTTCTGCCCATCGGCCGTTGTGATCTCCTCTTTTCGCATCGAGGTATAGTCGATACGGGCTAGGATGAAATCTTCGAAGGATCGTTGCTTCTTCGGTAGGGCGGAGACCTGCTTTTTCAACCGCTCTACGACCTTCCGGCATTCTCTCCATTGCGATTGGCCCGCTGCGTCGTTCCGATCGGAATAAGTCGCTTGCATGCGCAATAACACCGTTTCCAAATGGTGCTGGCGATGCGGTTTTTCGTTTGCCTGTTGGCGCTCTTCCTTCAGCCACGGATGATTATAGTAGACAAAGGACTGGCTGGAGGCCCGATGGAAGTCCCGGGAATAACGGTGCAGATCCAGGATGAAGAAACGAATGTCCTGCATCAGGAAAAACAGCTCGGTCGTAAACGCATCCTCGTGCGACATGGCCACGCTGGCCACAATGGCATAAAGCGAGGCCGAGCGGGAGTTATGGAGGACTGTCCTAAGCTGGCTTTTCACTTGCTCGATCCGCTGCTGCCCCTCCTGGTTCTCTTCCAACAGTTCCAGCCAGTGCGATTCCAGAGCCATGTGCATACTTTCGAGCACATGCGGCATGGCAAGGCTGGTCGTCCCCCGATAGAGGCACCACAGCTGCTGGTCGGCTATCACTTCATGCCTGCTTCCGTCAAACCGGGTCACCGGAATGATCTCCGGGCGGCTGGTATAGCCATAGTTGCTCGTGCTGTATTTTTCAACGGCGTCGTTCATGAAGTCGATGATGAACTTCAGGGTAAGATCATTGTTCTGATTGGCGTGAAATTCGGCTTGCAACAACGGCAATACGGGGGTTTGGAAAGCACTCGGCGGAAAGTAGGCATCGAATTCGGTATAATCTGCGTTCAGTCCGAATGCTTTCTCTGGGTTCATGGATCTGTCGATCGGGTGGAAAGGGAGGTTGTCGGACTCCTCTTCGGGTCGTTTGCGCCACCAGGTCTCCAGCAGGCTGATGATCTGAGGGTAGCAATACTTAGAAACGGCGATAGTCGTTGGGAATCTGCTGGTCGCCACATATTCCGCGAGTTCTTGGTATGGATCGCCCGGACGGGTCCAATGGTTGGCGACGACCTCGCGGAATATCTGTCGTAGTTCCTCGCGGATTTCTCCGGCATATCGACAAACCAACAGGCTCCACTGGCTGTCGTCTTTCATCCAGCAACACTCGCCTTTTCGGCGTTGCTCAGCCAGCACTTGAAAGAGGTGAAGGGCCAGCTTTCCGCCCAGTTCCACCGGCTCGCCTTTCGCATTTCGATAACCGTAGAAGTCGGACAGAAAATTACGTACGGTTTCCAGGTTGTCCATATAATAATCTTCCGCATGGCGGTCCATAAACCGGGCGATTTCTTCCCATCCGGAACCTGTGGGTATGGTTTCGGGATATTCCGCTCCGTTGTACTTGAAAATAGTACGCACTTGCTTACACGACACACGAACGATGTCAACGAAACGGTTGAATGGTTGATAATCATCGGTGTCGAGCTTCTTGGCGTGGCGGTCGAACCAACTGGCCGACGCCTCTGCCGACCCGCCGATACATTCCATAATGGCATCCGCCCAGCGCTGATCGATCGGGCCGGAAAATACCCGATCGCCGATATAGTCTGTTTCTGTCGATTTGTCTTCCAGCCGTTCGGCATACCAGCGTTTGAAGGCATTGATATACCGGAAGGGTGGTGCGGGGGTGTCGAGCACCGCAAGTATTTTGATTCTGTCCGACAGCTCTTGGATTAGCCAATAATCGAGCGCCCAGTCGGCATAAATATCGTGATTGATGAAAAAACCTTTGTGTGGCTCTTCGCCCAGAATGGCGGCATTGACCAGATCGATTGCCGATTCGTAATCCTCATTATAGTCAATGTAGTATGCACCGGTCTGCAGTTGCCGCTTGACAATCTCTATGAGGCAATGTGCTCGCCGTAACTGGCGGTCTTTCGGACCGCGTCCGTTCACCTTCTGTCGCCATACGTTGTCTCGGAAAGTTTTCAAATCGAATTGTCCCGAGTCGGTCCGTTCACAATATCTGGCCAGAAAAAACGGGAGGTGGAGTTGGTGTCTCAGTTTGAGGTCGTCGGGCAGCGTTATCCCGTTATCTGCCGCTATTGTTCTCAGTTCGTTGTCCTCGATTCTATTCACACGGATCGAATGGACAGAGAGCGTGTATTCCTCTTGGAGGAGGTTTGTTAACTCGGCGTGCGCATGATCTCGGCAGGTGAAGACGAAGTTCCACCCGTCTTGATTCAGTTCCTCAATGAGTAGCATCAGGGGTGCCGGATCGTTCAGTTCCAAAATTTTCTCGGCCGAATCGATCACCCATACCTTATGTTCCGTACCTTGGAAGTAGCTGCGGAATTCTGCCAGCGTATAATTTTCCTGTAAGGAAAACAGGTCGTTGACTGTTCGGGTGTTCAGCTGGTCTGCATGAATGATGTAGAAAGCATAGTCGTTCTGGGAACAATAAATCTGATGGTATTTTTTCACGATGGCCGATTTTCCGGCTCCGCTCTCCCCGGCCAGCAGCACGTTCTCTCCTTGGGCGATCGCCTCGGCCAGTCGATCGATCCAGGACGTCCGGTCGATGCTGATCGACCGGTTACCGATGGCGAAACTCGTTGCTATCGTTTTCACCCGGAGGGCATTGGCCCTCTCCACATTCTGTTGGAGGCGGTCTAAGCCTGACTGCAAATTGAAGAAAATATTGTAAGCCAGCGGATACTGCTGCACTTGGTCCAGGATATTATCTCCATATATCCACTCTAACTCTACCCCGAGCATTCGGGCCTGGTTCTCGATCTTGATTTGCCCCTTTGTCTTGTTCCGGCCTTTCGGAGGATTGCCCCACGCGGAGTTTGTGTAAATAATCTGCCGGGTCTGCCCTTTTTCGACTTTTGTCAGAGAGTTCAGAATCTCGCTTGGGTTAATCTTGCCGTTTTCAAAGAATTTCGCCTGGAAACCGACTATTTCATTTCCCGCCTGAATCGTCGCCGTTTCATTGCCTGGGTGATTCTTGAAATAGGCTAGAGAGTCTCCCAAACCGTATCTTGTTCTGAACAAGAAGCGCGCCAAGGCCTCGAACATTTCGTTTTTTCGGCCGGCATTCTTTCCCGTGAATTCGTCCCATGTTGGTCGTCCTATCATCTGGTCGCTCCTTTTTTGTTCTGTTGTTCTAAGAATCTTCCGTACATGGTACAAAATTAACCACTAAAGGTCTATATTTTATACGAAAAACCGGGTGTATTCCCATCGTGTAGGACTTGGGGGGCACCTCTTTCCTAAACTGGTCAAGGAGGATTGTGCCGCGTTCGCCGTCGGAAAAAGTTCAGGTTCTCTCTCTCTCTCTCTCTCTCTCTCTCTCTGGCGACGTTCGACGGGGGTATTTCGGATGGACACATAACTCGGTGTTCGCGCCGAGTGGGGTGGCGTCGATCTTCTGCATACGTGGACGAGGTCGGAGATCTTGCCAGGCTTTCACTTCGCTGGAGATAGGCTGCAAAAAGTACAAAGGCTGTTAAACGCTGCAGATTAACGGATAAGGACTTGAAAACCTGACGGTTTCATTAATTCGCTTTTTCTTCACAAATGTTTTATTAGGGGGCATTTCAAAGATCTTTGATTCGGTTGTTTTCAGAGTTTTTTCTATTTTTGTGTATGGCTGTATTCCATACTATACAACCCCTTTTCAGATGGGCGGGCAGTAAAAAAAAATTGCTGTCGGAATTGAGTCCTTACTGGGAGAAATACGCCCCTAAAAGATATATTGAGCCATTTGCTGGATCTGCCAGGCTGTACTTTCATTTGCAGCCTCAGCATGCGATTATTGGGGATCTGAATAAGGAATTAATCAATGCTTATCGAGTGATTCAGCGTTCTCCAGATTCTTTACATGGTTATTTAGCATCGCTTGTTAAAGATAAGGAACACTATTATGAAATCAGAGCGATTCATCCGGACTCGCTGACAGAAGTAGAAAGAGCGGGGCGGTTTTTGTATTTGAATAAGTTGTGTTTTAACGGGTTATATCGTACGAACTTAAAAGGAGAATTTAATGTTCCTTTTTCTGCATCGGCAGATAGTAAGTTCCCCACATTGGATGAATTGGTGCAATATTCTGCACTTATTCAGTCCGTGCAGTTTGTTTGCGGTGATTTTGAAGATATTGTTCGAGCTAACTTGAAAGCAGGGGATTTTATCTATATGGATCCTCCATACGCTGTGCAAAATAAAGATATTTTCCATCAGTATGGTCCTGATACATTTGGGATAAAGGATATAGAACGTCTTGCACATTTATTGGATGATATTGATCGTAGAGGAGGGCATTTTTTGTTGAGTTATGCGTATGACGAATCCTTGTATGACCAATATTTTAAGCGTTGGGGGATGAAGATCGTTTCAACGCAACGAAATATTGCGGGATTTTTGAAAGGGCGTCGGCTTGCCAATGAAATGTTGATCAGTAATGGGTAAGTCTCTTCGGATAGCCGTTATTAGCGACATGCATTGCATGTATAAGGAGGATTACAATTCTCCCGATACGATCTTATTCTCCAATCAACTCAGGTGTGGGGATAAAAAACATCCGATCGAGACATTAATACAATTAATCCAAGAAAACGATCTTACTTGTGATTATGTATTATGTCCGGGAGATATTGCCAATAAGGCAGATATTCAAGGACTGATCAGTGGATTTGGTTTCTTGCAGGAAATTCGGTCGGCATTGCAGGCAAAATGCTTGTTCTGTGCGCCTGGGAATCATGATGTAGCTTTTATGGATCATAAATGGTTTGATACAGCTCATCAGCCGTTAAAGGCTTTGCATCAGGATTATCCGGTGCCGGGCGACGATCGGAAAAGGCAATTTTTGGCCGATAATTTTTATGTTTATTCGGATGAACAAATAGTTGTTTTGTGTGTCGATAGTGTGCATAATTACACCGATAAGGAGAATGCCCAAAAAACATTAATTACACACGCAACGTTAGGCAAAATCCAATCTCAATTATCTGAATTAGTCCCCGTGCAGGGGGTTATTAAAATAGCCCTAACTCATCACCATCCTATTAAGTATTCCAATACAGATTATTTACAATATAAAGATGCAGATGCCCTCGAAAACGGAGATCAATTATTGGATATTCTAAAGAAATCCGGATTTCATCTCTTGATACATGGACATAAACACATTCCGCGTGTTGAGATACGGAATGATTTTCCGATATTTTGCGCAGGTAGTTTTTCCGGGTTACAAAATTTAAAACTGGGGGATGATGCCAATACATTTCATATTGTAGATGTAAAACTTCCTGACGACAGCTCACCACAATATGCTCAAGGCGTTATTAGAACGTGGGAATATAGGCAAAATAACGGATGGACGATGAATGATAGCCCAACAAAGGGATTCCCTGCTTTAACCGGTTTTGGTTCCCGTATATCCGTTGCAGATATTGCGTCTAAAATTGACACTTTAATCGGGTCGCAGCCTTTAATTACATATAAAGAGGTGGAAGATGGATGTCCGTTTATACATTGGCTGACGCCGTTCGAACAAGATGAGTTAACGACACTTTTGCAAAATCAGTACCATTTGGCCTTTTTTCCTTGTTTAAAGGTTGGTCCGACGCAAATTATGAAGATGATTGCAGAATGAGCGCACATACTTATGAAACATATAATGCCCGTTATCTGACGTTTGAGGCTATTGCACAATCGTTTATTCCTAACGAAGAGTTTAAAGCTCTGATCGTGGCGGGACATTCTGTATTGATTGGACCGAGAGGATGTGGAAAAACAACCTTGTTAAAGATGCTACATCCCAGGGCATTCGTCGCTTGCCAGGACAAGGGAATGAAAACATTGTTAGACTCCATGCCCTTCTGGGGAATTTATATCCCGACGGATAAGCAATGGTGCTCGTTGTTAGATATTATTTCTGAGAAATACAATCCGGATAAAATAAATACAATAGCTGCGACTCTGATCTGTATAAACGTTTTGTCAGCTATTAGTTTATGTTTCCAGGACTTGATCGATATCGCTGCCTCTTCTTTAGAAAATGGGAATCCTTATGGAGAGACTTTGAATAAAGATCAGTTTATGGAGCTGGAAGTCGAGCTGTCGACCGAGCTGGTTCGTGTTTGGGAGATCGAGAAACCCATTGTGCCGACTTTGTATGCCATCAATCAATACTTTGATAAGATCACGCGGAGGTTAGAAGGCGATTTGTATACTCAGAATTCGGTTACCTCGAACCCGATTGTTAAAACCTACTCTAACTTTGTTTCTCTTGCTTCATCTGCCTTCAAAGCCTTTAAGCGAATATGTCGACGGAGTAAGTTTTGTGCGTTAAAACAATTTCAGTGGGCCTTGTGTTTCGATGAATTGGAGATTGCGCCCCAATGGTTGAGAGACAGATTGTACGGGTTATTGAGGAGTACTGCGGATCAACAAATGTATTTTAAAATAACCTCTGCTCCTATTATTGGCCAGACCGTTTTGCAGAATACGGATGCTTCTGAAAAACATGACTTTAACGAAATATTGAATTGGGTGCATGATGATCCAAGTTTGTACAACTGGGAATCGTTTTGCGGTCAGTTATACAGCTCGATTATCTCCAAATCGTATACTGCAACGACGATGTTTGATATTGTCGGCAAATACGATATTATCAGATGTCTGACCGAAACAGATCCCCTGATCAAGAAAAAGATAGGACAAGATGTCGATTATGTTCCAGGCTCTCCGACGTGGCAATTATATAAGTTATTAGCTGAGCAAGATAAAACATTCAAGGAATACCTTTTGAAAAATAGTATAGATCCAGAGAATCCATATGATGAGGCCAAGAAGGATGCCGTTCTGCGTAAGATTAAAACTACGGCAGCTTGCAGATACTATTTTCTGGTTGGACAGAAAAAGCGAACACGTAAGAAGGTAGCCTTTTACTTTGGAGAAGATTTGATATATGATACATCGGACGGGAATCCCAGGTTGGCCATTAATATTATCAATCCGTTATTGTCCGAATATGAGAAGAATCGGAAGACTATTGGCATTACCAGGCAGTCGGTTATTATTTCAAAGCTATCCGAGGAACGCTTCGAATTCTATAATAATTACCCGAATGCCTTGATCGAATATGGCTTCAAATCATACTCATTGGGTGATTTGATCCGAATGGTTGGTCGCTGTTTCCAAAAAGCATTGTATGAAGAATCGTTTCAACCCGAACCGGTTAACACGTTTCATATCGACTCCAAAACCCCGAAAGAATTCCGAACACTGATTCAATATGGTTTGGACTTGGGGGCCATTCTAGAAGTTAAAAAGAACAAGAAAAAGAGAATATATAAGTTATCTTATATATTACATCCATATTTCAATCTGCCTAAGCGAAGCAATGCCAAACCAATAGCACTAAGTAGTATTTTGGCAAACGATGGAGTAATTGCCACGAAACCCCAGAAAAAAGAATCGAAGGTCATACAGGGTCAATTGTTTTAAAGCATGAAAATTACAAATCTATATAATGTAGAGGCTATTCAGGGGCCGATTGATATTTTTATCGGAGCTTGGGGGCTTGAATTGCGAAGTCTTTATTGGGTAAAGCAGTTATCCAAAAACAAAGAGATCAGATCTAAGTACATTTTACGATATGCAGAACGTGTAAAGAGCGACGCATTAGATCCGGAGATCCAGGTCGTTGATATAAAGGACGAAGACAATTCGGATCCAATTACCTCTATTGTCCAGGATCATCTGAGCCAGGCGAATGAGGCTTTGACAATCCTCATTGACTATTCTTCCATGTCTCGTATGTTATATGCAAGGTTTCTAAAATATTGTAGTCTGAATAATTTAGGAGTAAAACTGAATCTCATATTTGCCTATAATATTGCAGAACCTATAGAGCCACCTAAACCTAAGGAACAGAGATATAAATTCGGACCTATGCCTGAGTTCATTCATTTGTCCATTCCTAATAAACCCACAGCGCTTATTATTGGATTAGGTTATGAACAAAAAAGGGCTTATAGTCTCAAAGAATATTTTGATGCAGAGGCCGTGTATATATTCCGCACGGATAAATATTCCGCTCCTGAATATTATAAGCTTGTTGATACGCATAACCAACAACTATTGAATCAGTTAGAATCTGACCATATTTTCGAATATTCAATCAAAAATATCAGTTACGCCAATAAATTGCTGACGGATCTATGTGATACCTTATCTAAAGATTATCGCATTGTCATAGCTCCGTGTGGTCCTAAACCGTTTACATTGATTTGCTTGTTAACAGCATTGCGATTTGATATGGTCGATATCTGGAGGATTAACAATGAAGGCGATGTGGTAAATAAACAACCTACGGACCAGATGGTATATACAGGCGTTACTTTCCATGATGAGGGACAATAAATTGCACGTTGCTTCCGCCCTCTCGGGAATGTATGCTGCCTTCGCGAAGAATGGGTAATATATTGCACTTTTCTCTTTGTGGGTCATTCGGTTCATCAAAAAATGGTGCACCCTGACCCCACAAGATTTAGTCGACCTTCTAGGCGATCTGCATGGTTTGGTGTTTGGATATCCATAAATCTTTGGCAGACTATGTGCGGGCGAACTACTTGTCCGGAATAACCCACGACACCTTGTTCCCGAGCATCACGCAGATGGCACAAGAGGCATATACCAGGTTCCGCGAGAGGCTGTAAAGCAGGGGCCTGGAGGGGCGGGTTCCGATTTCTTGATGTTTTTCTTATTTCCGGGGATATTCAGTTGTTCCTCGCTTTTATTTAAATGCTTTTTCAAGAGGTGATTAACAGTATTTTACAGGTATGTGTGTATGTATGTTTGTTTGAAAAAGCATTTAAAAAGCATTTGAAAAAAGGTGTTTAAATGATCAGCCACTCCGAGTTCGGCCCCTGCGACTGGTTTCGGATCTTGCCCTGCTTCCGTAACTTGGTCAACAGATTGGTAATCTTGTCTTTTTTCTGTTTCTCATCGAGCAAATTGGGCAACAGAGGCCACAACAACTGGTCGATTTCCGGTCGCGACAGGGATTGGTGATCCCGTAGAGCGGTCAACAAAAACTCCTCGCAACGCTTGTTCCCGAGTCCTTTGTGTTCCGAGTATTCGACCTTCTGGCCAACCTTTTGGGCGATCTGTCGGGCAATATAGAGTTTGGGTTTTCGCCCTTCGATCAGGCGTTTACTCCTCAATCGGGCAATCTCTTCGTCGGATAACGGTTTCCCCAGCTGCACACGGTTCAGCAGTTCGATGTCGAGTAGGTTCAGGTCGGGGTTCTCGGCCAGGATATTGGCGTAGTTCATGTCGAGGATTTTACCCGTTATGGTCACCTCGACCCGATTGGCTTCCAGCTTGTAGTCCGGCAGGGGAAAGAGGCGCTGCCGTTGGAAAGTATACATCTTTCGGATGCCGCTGCCGATCGTGTCGACCATCCGTAGGCCCACCATCGCGGTGACTAGAAACGGATTTCGATAGTATTCCTCCGGTGCGTTGTTGACCAGTACTCGTTCGATGTTGCCGGGTATGAACGAACCCTTGTTCGAGAAGACCAGTTTGTCATCGTATTCCATGACATTGATCTGTCCGCCGAGGGTATAGTCCTGGTGGGCAATGGCATTGTTTAGCGCCTCCCGGATCACATAGGGTTCGTAGGTGTCGATCTCGTCCGGGAAAAGTGTTTTGTGGGCGGGGTTGATGTATCGGTATTTCAGGTTTCGGATCTTGTCGTAGATCCTGTCGACCGCCAGTACGAACGGGCAGCTGGCAATCGCATAATCGCGCTCGATGTCGTCCGACCCCCGCAGGATCCATTTGATCTTGGCGACCGCCGGAGAGAGTAGTGACTCGCTCTCCTCCCTCCCCAGCAGGATAACCGCCGTACGAGTAATCTTTCCACGGATCGTAATCTTCGCCTTGTTCAGGAAAGTCGTATCGTCCCATGCGGCAATCTCTTCGGCTTTGTCCTTGTGAGCATCGGTGTACAACTCCCGTGCTTTGGCGATGGCCGCCGGATCCAAATCGGCCAACGAGGCTTCCGGGAGGATCTCTGCACTCCAATCTGTCGCCGCTGCCTGCATTCTGATTCTTTCCAGCTTTTCGATGCTCAACCCCTGCAGCGACTCTCCGTCGCGCCCGTAATAATGGTCTTGAAATGCGATCGGGATCCCCGCCGGCGCCGGTGGAATCTCGAACATGACGACCCGTTTGCCATTCGTGTACCGCAATTCGTGTATCTCGACGAACGTATGACGACCCGTGGTATGATCGAATTAAATTTGAGTGCGAGGATCCCAATAGTGGCGAACTCACGATTAATGGAATA
>NZ_CAQIVA010000046.1:0-14368 GCF_948810725.1 uncultured Rikenella sp. | reverse complement strand
AGTTCTTTGGGTACCTTTCTTTCAAGAAAGGTACGGTTCCAGCAGGCACAAAGAACTACGCACGATAAGCAATCGCTATATTGACAAATGTAATGATTTTTCGGCAGCATTTCGTTCCCCGGAAATGGAATAAAGTTTGTATTTTCGTGACACGAAAAAAGAGAACCGGATATGAACGACAGACCTGTGAGAGTCCGTTTCGCCCCCAGCCCCACCGGGCCACTGCATATGGGCGGCGTGCGCACCGCATTGTACAACTACCTTTTTGCCCGCCAGCACGGTGGCACTTTCCTGCTACGGATCGAAGATACCGACTCTCATCGGTTCGTGCCGGGCGCCGAGGCTTACATCATCGAATCGCTGAAATGGTGCGGCATCGAGATCGACGAAGGAGTGAGCGTCGGCGGGCCGCACGCCCCCTACCGGCAGAGCGAACGGCGCGAAATCTACCTCAAATACGCCGAACAGTTAGTCAAAGACGGGTGGGCCTACTATGCCTTCGACACCCCGGAAGAGCTGGAAGCCATTCGGAAAGAGTACGAAGAACGAGGAGAGACCTTCGCCTACAATTATGCCGTCCGGACGAAATTAGCCACCTCGATCGCCCTGCCTGAGGAGGAGGTAAAGGCACGTATCACGCGGGGCGACCAGTGGACGATCCGGTTCAAAATGCCGGAGGGAGAGACCATCGAGATGGACGACATGATCCGGGGGCATGTGACGGTCAACAGCTCGACCTTGGACGACAAAGTGCTGTACAAATCGGCCGACGCGCTGCCCACCTACCACCTGGCCAACATCGTGGACGACTACCTGATGGAGATCACCCACGTGATCCGGGGCGAAGAGTGGCTGCCGTCGCTGCCGCTGCACGTGATGCTCTACCGGGCATTCGGCTGGGAGGAACGGATGCCGCGGTTCGCCCATCTGCCGCTGCTGCTGAAGCCGACCGGCGGGGGCAAGCTCAGCAAACGGGACGGAGACAAGTTGGGTTTCCCTGTCTTCCCGCTGCAATGGAAGCCGCAGGACAGCGGCGAGGGAGCCAGGGGATACCGCGAGGACGGCTATTTCCCGGAAGCATTCGTGAATCTGTTGGCACTGCTGGGGTGGAACCCGGGCAACGATCACTCGGAAATCCTCTCGATGCCGGAGTTAATCAATCTCTTCTCGCTCGAACGGGTGAGCAAGTCGGGCGCACGATTCGACCCGGAAAAGGCCCGGTGGTTCAACGCGCAATACCTCCATCACAAGTCGGACGCGGAATTGACCGCGCTCTTTCTGCCCGTGCTGGCGGCACACGGTCATCGGGATATCCCGGTGGCGAAAGTGGAACGCATAATGGGATTGATCAAGGAGCGGGCGACGTTCATCGGCGATCTGTGGCCGCTGGCCGCCTACTTCTTCGAGGCTCCGCAGGAGTACGACCCGAAAGCGGTGGCGAAATTCTGGAAAGACAACAATCCGGAACACCTCCAGAACCTGCGGCGGCAGTTAGAGGTGGTTGAAGACTTCACGGCTCCGAACCTCGAAGCGAAAGCGCACGCGTGGATTGAGGAGCAGGGATTGCCGATGGGTAAAGTAATGAATACCTTGCGTTTGGCCTTGGTGGGGTCGAGCACGGGGGCGAACCTCTTCGACATCGCAGAGCTGATCGGCCGGGAAGAGTTCCTGCGACGGATCGAACGGGCGCACGAGATACTTGGATAGCATCCGTCCGACTGACCGATAGGGTCTGACTTTACGCGGGACGCCACCACGCCGTTAAATGGGACTTTCCCGTACTATTCGGACGGTGTCGTAGGTGAGAAGTACGGCGACGGTCATTACAAGGCCACCAACGGTCGTCTCTACAAGGTAACGGACGACAGCACCGCGGGAACCCCGCTCGCCTGGTACCCCGCACCGGGCTACCGCGACGCAGGCAATTACGGGCGATTGGGCGCGCTGGACGGCGTCGGCAACCACGGCTATAGCTGGTCGTCTGCGGTCAGTGGTATCCTCGGGCGGTTCTTGTACTTCAGCACGCAGTAC
The DNA here is from genome assembly GCF_948810725.1 of uncultured Rikenella sp. NCBI lineage: Bacteria > Pseudomonadati > Bacteroidota > Bacteroidia > Bacteroidales > Rikenellaceae > Rikenella > uncultured Rikenella sp. The sequence continues at coordinate 12,337 of NZ_CAQIVA010000046.1, read as the reverse complement.
CTCAGTCCCAGCAACGTGGACAGCCGTGGCCTGGGTCTTCAGTTGCGTTGCCTCTCGGAATAAACGGGAAGGGATAGCAAGTACGAACCGGTCGAAAACACAGAAAGCGGGGGTGCAACTGTAACAACAGTTGCGCCCCCGCTTCTCTTATACCTCGGCGCTGTTTAGTTCGAGAAGGTCAAGCCCGCCTTCGAAGCGTCCACCAGCACCGGTTTCTCCTTGTTCACTTTGCCGCCCAGAATCTGTTTGGACAGCTCGTTCACCAAGTTCCGCTGCAACGACCGCTTGATGGGCCGTGCCCCGAACTGCGGATCGAACCCGTCCTCGGCCAGCCAGTCCACCGCCCGATCGCTCACCGCCAGCTCGATGCCGCTCTGGGCCAGCATCCGCGTCAGGGAGTTGATCTGGAGCGTCACGATCTGACGCACATCGGTCAGCGTCAGCGGCAGGAACATGATGATCTCGTCGATCCGGTTCAGAAACTCCGGACGGATCGTCTGTTTCAGCAGATCCATCAGTTCGTTTTTCGTCGATTCGACAATTCCGTCCCGTTTCTCTTCCGTCATCTCCTTGTCGTTCAGCCCGTCGAACCGCTCATTGATGATGTGCGACCCGATGTTCGACGTCATGATGATGATCGTGTTGCGGAAGTCGACCGTCCGGCCCTTGTTGTCCGTCAACCGGCCGTCGTCCAGCACCTGAAGCAGGATATTGAAGACATCCGGATGAGCCTTTTCGATCTCGTCGAGCAGCACCACCGAATAGGGCTTGCGCCGCACCGCCTCCGTCAGCTGTCCCCCTTCGTCGTAGCCCACGTATCCCGGAGGCGCCCCGATCAACCGCGACACGCTGTGCCGTTCCTGATATTCGCTCATGTCGATCCGCGTCATCAGGTTGGCGTCGTTGAAGAGGAATTCCGCCAACGCCTTGGCCAGCTCGGTCTTCCCCACCCCGGTCGTCCCGAGGAAAATAAACGAGCCGATCGGTTTGTGCGGATCCTGCAACCCGGCCCGCGAACGCCGCACAGCATCCGAAATGGCCCGAATCGCCTCGTCCTGACCGATCACCCGTTTGTGGAGCTCGTCCTCCATGAAGAGGAGCTTTTCGCGTTCGCTGGCCAGCATCCGACTCACCGGAATCCCCGTCCAACGCGATACCACGCCGGCGATATCCTCGGCATCGACCTCCTCTTTGATCATCGGATTGTCGTTCTGGTTCTCGCCCAGCTGCGCCTGCAACCGTTCGATCTCCTTCTCGGACTCCTGTATCTTGCCGTACCGCAGCTCGGCCACCCGACCGTAGTCGCCGCGCCGTTCCGCATCGGCCGCCTCCATCTTGAAGTTGTCGATCGCCTCTTTCTCCTTCTGAATCCCCTCGATGATGTCGCGCTCGCCCTGCCACTTGGCCCGCAGCGAGTTCCGCTGCGCATTGAGCTCTTCGATCTGCTGGGTCAGCTCTTCCACCTTCTTGTCGTCGTTCTCCCGGCGAATCGCCTCGCGTTCGATTTCGAGCTGCCGCACCCGCCGGTCGAGCTCGTCGATCTCTTCGGGCACAGAGTTCATCTCGGTACGAAGCTTAGCTGCCGCCTCGTCGATCAGGTCGATCGCCTTGTCCGGCAGGAACCGAGAGGTGATATAGCGGTGCGAAAGCTCGACCGAAGCGATGATCGCCTCGTCTTTGATCCGCACCTTGTGGTGATTTTCGTAACGCTCCTTCAGCCCGCGGAGGATCGAAATGGCATCGGGCACACTCGGCTCGTCGACCATCACCTTCTGGAACCGCCGTTCCAGCGCCTTATCCTTTTCGAAATACTTCTGGTACTCGTCCAGCGTCGTCGCCCCGATCGAGCGCAGTTCGCCCCGCGCCAACGCCGGTTTCAGGATATTGGCGGCGTCCATCGCCCCTTCGCCGCCGCCAGCGCCGACCAGGGTATGGATTTCGTCGATGAAGAGGATGATCTGTCCGTCGGAATCGGTCACCTCTTTGACGACCGCTTTGAGCCGCTCTTCGAACTCGCCTTTGTACTTGGCCCCGGCGATCAGGGCCCCCATATCGAGCGAAAAGAGCTGTTTGTCTTTCAGGTTTTCCGGTACGTCGCCCTCCACGATCCGATGGGCCAGCCCCTCGGCGATGGCGGTCTTCCCGACCCCCGGCTCGCCGACCAGAATCGGGTTGTTCTTCGTGCGCCGGGTCAGAATCTGGAGCACGCGCCGGATCTCTTCGTCGCGCCCGATCACCGGGTCGAGTTTCCCTTTGCGCACCTGTTCGATCAGGTTGATGGCATACTTGCCCAGCGCGTCGAACTGCTGTTCGTTGGTCTGGCTGTCGACGGTCGTCCCTTTGCGAAGCTCCTTAATCGCCGCGGAGAGCTCTTTGGCGGTCACGCCGGCGTCCTTGAGCAGCCGCCCCACTTCGGCCAGCCCCAGCAGAATGTGTTCCGGCGTAACGTATTTATCGCCGAACTGCGTGGTGGCCTGCATGGCTTTCTGCATCACCTGATTGCTCTCCGAGGAGAGGTAGGGCTCGCCGCCCTGCACTTTGGGCAGGCGAGAGAGATCGTTCTGCACAGCCGTCCGCAGGGCGGTCATATTGGTTCCCACTTTGCCCAACAGGTAGACGCCGATGGAGTCCTCCTCGCGGAGCATGGCGCTCAGGATGTGGGCCGGTTCGACAGCCTGCTGCCCGCCGGCGACGGCGAGGTTCACCGCCTGTTGGAGCAGCTCCTGCGCCTTGATGGTTAAATTACTGGTTGTCATAATGGTGTTTATAGATTTTATAATTATTTCCGGTTATTTGCCCGTTAAATCCTGCAAACTTCCTGCCAAAAAAGGGGTGCCTGACATTTTGTCAAGCACCCCTTCCGCCACTCTCCGAACCAGCGGTTCTACCGTTTCAGTTCGTAATACGGAATGCGGCCGAGCGGCACGGAAATCTCCATCACCAACGGCCCTTTGAAGCGTTTCCCCTGATCGTCCACCCATGTCCCGCGCGGCAGCCGCACGGTGCGTTTGCCTTCGTCCGTCACCACAGGCGCCACGAGGTATTTCGCCCCGAGCATATATTGGTCGCGACAGTCCCAGAACCCTTTGTTGGGATACATGTACTCCATGCTCCGCACCATCGGTTCGCCGGTCTTGGCCGCCTGTGCGGCGGTTTCGAGCAGGTAGGGGGCCATTTTTTCGTGCAGTTTCGCCGCTTCGCGGCAGTAGCCGAGGTGTTCGGCGTCGAGCACGCGCCACGGCGCGACCGAGAACTGCATCATCGGCATCAGGGCATGCAGCTGGGCCGATCGGACGATCAAATCCTGATCCAGCCGCTCCTGCGCTTCGGCGGAAAAATCGGCCACCTGACCGCCTCCGACCATATCGGGACAGGTGTAAGGATACCCCAAAATCCCCGCATTGATCATCTCGGGCACGAGCTGTTGCAAGGCTTCCCAGCTGTGGTTCTTGTCGGCGAGCCGCTGCACGAGGGGCGACCCCTGCAATCCCCAGGCGGCACGATATTCGTTGTACGGGAACCGGTTCCCCAGTTCGCCCCACCGCTGCAAGTGATCGACCGCCCGGGCGTTCTTGTCGTGATAATCCTGGGTGGCAGGATCATAAAAATAGGTATCCCCGGCATCGAATTTGAAGCCGTCCACGCCATATTCCCGCTGCATGCGTTCGAGCTGACGCTGCAAATGAGCGAACGCCGCCGGGTTGGTCAGGTCGTAACAAGCGCTGTAACCGTTCCACCACGGTATGATCGCGGCTTTGTTCGTTCCTTTTTGTTTGATAAGGAAGCCTTTGGACTGTAATTCGCGAAATTCCGGACTGTCCGGACTCACGAACGGCGATATCCACAACATCACGTTGAACCCTTTGGCGTGCAACCGGTCGACCATCGCTTTCGGATCGGGAAAGCGCTCGGCTTTGAAGTCGAAGTTGCCGTAGTACCGCTGCCAGTTGTCGTCCACCATCAGTATCCCGGCCGGAAAGCCGTGGGCCAGAATGTCGTCCGCGTAGCGTTCGATGGCCTCCTGGCTCTGGTCGTATTGCAGTTCGATCCAGGTATTATATTGCGGCCGGCTGAAAAAGAGTTCGGGCGGGGTCTGTCCGTTCGATCGGAACCGGGCGTTTTTGCCGAGAATCACGGCTTCGCGCAAGGTTTTCCCGGCTTTCACAGCCCGAACGTCTCCGACGGGCGAGTCGATGAGGAATTTCCGCCCGTCGAACCGAAAGGTGAACGGCGCGTCGCTCCAAATATACCGTCCGAGGCTGGAGACGAGGAACGGAGCGGACTGGTTTTGAAGGTTATCCGCGCCTAACCGATAGCTCCGGTCGGCGGCCTCGAAAGGCATGGCGGCACCGAGAGCCGTATAAGCTCCCCACCACCGCTCTCCGGCGAGCACCGGAATTTCGCTCTTATGCTGTCCGGAGGCGGTGCGGCACACTGTCAACAAAACGATCGAGACCAGAAAAATCGAGAGATATCGGTTCTTTTTCATCGGATTGGCTATAATTGACTGATCAAAGGACTATTTTCTTGAGTAACGAGGTGAAATACAAGGTTTGCTCGCCGAACAGCGGGCCGGTGATGGAGGCGTATTCACCGATCATTTCGGTCATGAATCGCTGGTATTCGGCTGTGTCGGGCACGTCGACCTGCAAGGAGTAGGTGTAATGCGGATCGCCGTGATCGGTCAGCACGCGGGTGAAAACCATCCGTGTCTGGTCGCTGCCGAACCCACCGGCGCGCAAAAAAGGTACGAACTGCCTCACAAAGAGGTCGTACCACCGTTCATGCACGGCGGGCTCGACAATAAAGGTGGTATTTACGATATACATGGTTTCTCCAAATCTGTCTGGTTTCAGGGTTTCGGGCGGTATAGGGCCGATTTCGGACGCCGGGCGGGCGATGCCTTCCGGCACTCGGAAAGGGCAGTCTCTACCCCAATTCTTTATCCGTGCGCCCAACGCAAATACATGACAGCTGTCCGGTCTGAAACAATTGCCCCCGATCAATTCCGATTCGGGAGGAACGAGTATTCCGACGAGTAGGTCAGCATCTGATCCACATAATCCGTCGGGTACTCGATCCGGACATCCGTCATGGCCCCTGCCTCGTCCAGCACCGGCACATACCGCGGATTCACAAAACCCGAGTAAGGAGCTATATTCAACGCCGCATACCGTTTCAACACCTCGCCGTGCAACGTCGGATCGACCTTCACGCCATACTGTTCGACCAGCTCCATCCCCGCCTTGAAATCGCCCTCCGACTTGATGCGCTGAATCTCGCGCAGCAGCTCGCCGAACAACTCCCGCAACTTATCGTAGTCGTTCACCACCACATACGTTTTCCCCGCTTCGGTGACAAACTCCACCACCCGATCCGCCTTGCCCCGCTCGTAGACCCAACCGGCAATCAACGCCCGATTACGCATGTGCGCCTCTTCGATATTCTTGCCCGGCTCGATCCGCGTCAGCTGCGTCATCAAACCGTTCATCATGTAGTTGTTGTACTCGGCCTTCGCCACGTCGAGCGTCGGAATCACCCCCAACTCGACCAGCTTCGGATCGTTCATGTAGTAGAGCGCGAACAGATCCGCCCGGGCCTCTTCGAGCGTCGAGCCGTAGTTTTTCAACTCGTCGCCCCGCACCCCTTCGGCCAATTGTCCCGAAGCGTGTCCCAGACACTCGTGCAGGTCGGTATGCAGGTTATTCCCCACCGTCCCCCACTTCGCGCGCAACTCACGGTCTTCGGGCCGCAGGATGAACTCTTCGGCAAAGCCGTTCCCGGCCGCAGCCGCATCGTAAGCCGCCGTAATATTGGCGATGGTCACCGATTTCGAACCGTGGTCGCGCCGGATCCAGTCCGCATTGGGCAGGTTGATCCCGATCGGCGTCGCGGGATAGCAGTCGCCGCCCAGCATCGCTACGGTAATCACCTTGGCCGACACCCCTTTGACCTGCGGTTTGCGGTACCGGGGATCGATCGGCGAATGGTCTTCGAACCACTGGGCATTGTCGCTGATAATCTGCGTCGTCTTGGTCGCTTCGAGATTCTTGAAGTTCACGGTCGACTCCCATGAAGCCTTGTACCCCAGCGGATCGCCGTAGTTTTCGATAAACCCGTTCACGTAGTCCACCGTCGACTTCGTGTCCTGCACCCAGGCCACGTTGTAGTCGTCGAAACGCTTCAGGTCGCCGGTCTTGTAGTAGTCGATCAGCGTCCGGGTATAGGCCTCCTGTTCCGGCGTGTCGGCCACCGCAGCGGCCCGTTCCAGCCATTTGACGATCTCGCGGATCGCCGGCCCGTACATCCCGTCGACCGACCAGACCCGTTCGACAATCTTCCCGTCCGCCCCCTTGACCAGCTGGCTGTTCAGCCCGTAAGAGACCGGCTGCCGGTCGGTGGTATCGGTCAGGGCGGTGTAGAACGCCTCGGCCTCCTGCTGGGTCACGCCGTTGTAGTAGTTGCAGGCCGATGCGGCGATCATATCCACGCCGGCGGTCTGATCGACCCGTTTCGGATAGAGCGTCGGGTCGAAAATCACGGCTTTCACGGTGTCGAGCAGCGTCCCCTGAATATCTCCGAACTTATCCGCAGGCGTAGCGGCAAGCAGGGTGTCGAAATACTCCGCGCTGAACTCCGGGGTGAACTTGTCGCCGGAATAGTGGTGGTGCACGCCATTGGCGAACCAGACTTTTTTGAGGTATTTTTCGAAAGCGAGCCACTGGTCGGCGGTCTTATCGCCGTCGTAGGTCGTATAAATGGCTTCGAGCGTCCGCCGTACCGGGAGGTTGTATTTGCAGTTCTGGTCGTAGAGAATATCCCGTCCGCAGAGCGCAGCCTGACCGAGGTAGTAGATAAACTGTTTCTGCCGCGGGGTGAGGCTGTCGAAATCGGGCACCCGATAGCGCAGCACGTTGATGTCGTCGAATCGGTCGATGTGCCATTGGAAGTTCTCCGCCTGCGCATCCTTTGCGTTGCGGTCGGCTCCGCAACCGGTGGTCAATAGTGTGGTCATAAGCAAAGCGGCCGCCAGGCCGGTCTTCTGTTTCATCGTCTGTATTTTGAGTTCGTTATATTTTGTTTCCAGTCGGCTCTGCCCCGCCTTCGAGGTCACTCGTTCCAGATTTCCCAGCTGCGCTCCGCCTGGAGCACCAGCATCTCCAGCCCGCACTTCACCCACGCCCCGCGCCGACGTCCCTCGCGCAGAAAAGCGGTCTCGGCCGGATTGTAGATCAGGTCGTAGAGGTAATGCCCCGCCCCGATACGCTCATAAGGCAGAGCCGGCCGGGCATCCCGATCGGGGTACATCCCCAAAGGCGTGGTATTGACGATCAGCCGGTGTTCCGCCACGATCTCCGGCGTCAATTGTTCATAGGCCAGCCGAGCCGCTCCCGCCGCCGTCCGCGACACCTCGACGTAAGCAATCCCCAGTTTGTTCAACACGTAATGCACCGCCTGGGCCGCGCCTCCCGTTCCCAACACCAGTGCCTTCAGCGACGAGAGCTCGCCCGGGAAAGTCCGCAGCATCTCCCGCAACGACATCTCGAAACCGTACACATCCGTATTGTAGCCCCGGAACGAGCCGTCGGCCGCCACCCGCACACAGTTCACCGCTCCCACCTCCCGCGCCTCCGGGTCGATCTCCGCCAACAGCGGCAGGATATGTTGCTTGTGCGGAATGGTGATGTTGAACCCGCAGATATCCTCCGGCAAAACCCGCCTCAACTCCTCGATCCGCTCCACCGGAAAATTTTCATACGTACACTTCCCCTGCAACCCCTCCGCCGCGAACTTCGCTGCAAAATAGCCCGCCGAAAAGGAGTGTCCGAGCGGAAAACCTATCAACCCATATCTTTTCATCGTCTCCTGTCGTTTCTTAATGCCCGGCAGCCTCTTGTTCCGCCACCCGCCGCCGCGACAGCACGGTCGCTCCCCGCTCGATCCCCCAGATCAGCAGGAATCCCACCGCCATAAACACGATGGCCCAGCCCAACAGCGCCGGCTGCCCGGTCAGCTGCTCATACGCTCCCGGGAGCACATTCCGCTCCAACAGCGGCAACACCTCGCCGTGGCTGTTGGTATAGGTCTCCACCACCCGTTTCCACGGCCATATCTTGTTGAGCGACCCCACCATAAAACCGGTCAGCAAAGCCACCGTCACCCCGTGATACTTGGCCAGCAGCCACGAAAGGAGGTGCGAGAAGCTGACGATCCCCACCACCGCTCCCACGGCGAACAGCAGCAGCACCGGTACATTAAAGGTCGATACCGCCCCGATAATATAGGCGTACTTGCCCAGCAAGAGCAAGATGAAAGCCCCCGAAATCCCGGGCAGGATCATGGCGCAGATCGCCACCGCCCCCGAGAGCACGATAAACCACCACGCATCCGGCGTCGACGCCGGGCTCAGCACCGTAATCACATAGGCGGCCACGGCTCCCGCCACCAAAGCGACGACGGTGCCGATCCCCCACCGTTTCACCTCGCGCGCCACGAGCCACGACGAGGCGATAATCAGTCCGAAGAAGAACGACCAGACGAAGATCGGATAGCTCTCCAAGAGGTATTTCATCAGTTTGGCGAGCGAGAAGACCGAGATGGCGATCCCGGCCAGCACGGAGAAGAGAAATCCGCCGTGAATATGGCGCCAGAATCCGCGCAGGTCGAACCGGCCCAGAAGCCTCAACGCCGTGAGGTCAAACGATCGGATCGCTCCGACCAGCTCTTCGTAAATCCCCGTAATAAAAGCGATCGTCCCGCCCGAGACGCCTGGAATCACATCGGCGGCCCCCATCCCGATGCCCTTGAGCACCAGCAGGGGATAGTTTCTTTTCGATTTCATAGAGAAGAAGTATTCGAATTACCGGAAAAGACAAAGATACCTTTTTTCAAGCAATTTCCCTCTCGCCGCCCCCACCGAATCCCTTGGCAAGCTTGCCATCCAAAAAGCGGGCTCGGATTTTTTCCGAGCCCGCTTGATTTTTCGTTGCGAGAAAGCAATCCTCGCCTACAACGAGCGGATCACCTTCATCATCTGCTCGCCCAGCCCGATCCGGTAGCCCTGCGAAACGAACACCACCCGGCCAAACGTATCGGCCACCACAAAGACCGGCAAATCGTTCATATTCGTCAACTCCAGCGACTGCCGAAGCATCCCGGCCACCTCGCCGCCTTTGTCGACGCCGTAGGTGATCGTCTTCGGCAACTCGCCGAACTCCGACGCGTCGAACGCCGCCAACTGTTCCGCCGTCGGGAAGAGGAACACCAGCCCCCGACCCCACTGTTCCAGCTCCGCTTTCAAGGCGGCGATGTCGCGCAGCGCATGGTTCGTCGGCTCTTTCTTCGCCTCCAACAAAGCCAGCACAAAGTACCCCCGGCCGGTAGTCGAAAGAATCGACTGCGGCTCGGTCGCCCCCTGGGCCAGAAATTTAGACTCCGGATTCATCGTGCCGATCACCTGCACGGCATTGTCGTCCTCGCGCATCGTCATATTGAGCGTCGTCTGCTCGCCCGCCTCGATCGGGAAGAAGCGCACCTCGCTCAGCACTGTCCCGTCCGCCATCCGCGTGCCGCTCGTGAGCATGTAGTCGCCCGCCTCCAGCACCACCGGCTTCCGGAAAATCGCCGACAACGACCCCGCAGCTCCCATATCCGCGTCCGGATCGCTCAGTTCGATCGTCTCGTAACGCCCGTTCCGGAAACGCGCCACCGTAAAGTGGCTGTAATATTTCGGATCGTCATTGTGTTTGCTCGGCACGTAGTTCACCATCAACGTCCCGCGCGGCACGGCACTCGCCGCAGCCGCCGAAGCCGCTTCGCCGTCGAAATCGACGTTCCGCCAAGCATCCACACCGCACGTCGCCGACAGATCGTAGTATTGCAACCGTCCCGTCACCGGTTCATGCCGCGCCGGAATCCCCTTGCTGCGCGCCATGGCGATGAAATAACGGTCGCGGGCCGCCCGGTCGCCCATCCCCGAAAGCTGCACCCCGAGGGCCGAGATCGGCAGCCGGCTCGGGTTGAGGCTGTCTACCAGCTCCACCCCCTTCGCCTTAAGGATAATCTCCTCGATGGTCGCCGGTTCGGAGGCCATCGCCGACCGATACGGTACGAGCAGCTCCCGTCCCACCCGCGGGTTGAGGATATACTCCTTAAAATACGGCCGGTCTTTATAAGCCACCGCCCCCGTCAGGTGGTCGGCGAGCACCGCCGCCGGCGTGTCCTGCAAGTCTTTGGTCGAAACGACATCCAGCAGGTCGAAAGCTGTAACCAACTCACCCAACTTCGCCGCCTCGGAGAGGAATTTCGCGATCTCCGCCCAGTTCCCGCGGCTCGTCGAAATCGCGTTCCACACCCGAGCGGTATCGGCACCGATCCGCTGCGCCAGCGCAAAGGCATCCTCCTTCGACATCCAGCCGGAGATATAGGCATTCCGAATCGAGTCCTCCTGTGCCAGCCGCAGCCCGTTGGCAGCCCGTTGTTCCGGCGTCACGCGATCCGCGGTTTTGCCCTCCGCCGGCGGAACGATGTCGAACGCAGCGGCATAGCTTTTGCCCGCTCCGCCCCGACGATTCAGAACGATCACCAGCGTATCTTGTTTCCCGAACGAGAGTTTTTCGTATCCGAAGTCAGCCCCGTCGGTCGCCCAGACGAGCATATCGCCCAACCCGGCGGTCATCGTGGTTTTCCCCTCGGCATCGGCCTTTTTGCGCACAGCAGGATAAAACTCGGCATAATTATAAATCCCGAAATCCACCGATGCGCCCGGTACTGCCGCACCGGTCGTATCGCGCACCACAATGGTCGCGGTCGCCACCGGAGCGTAGTTGTGGGTGACGTTGATTTCGGTATGGAGCGGGGTGCGGCCGATCACCTCTTCGTCGCCGAGATAATCGCCGAAAACTTTCGTGTGCATCAGCATCCCGCGCTTGCTGGGGCCGTCGAACCACCCCATATCGAGCACCGGTTCCGGTTCGCAGGCTCCGAAGTAGTACCACTTCCCGTCGGCCCATGCTTCGACCCAGGCGTGGTTGTCGTCGGTATGCGCCCACCGCGGGGTATAGACCTGCCGCGCGGGAATCCCCACGGCCCGCAGAGCGGCCACGGTAAAGGTAGACTCCTCGCCGCACCGCCCCTGGGCATTCCGCACGGCTGCCGACGGCGACATGGTACGGCCGTCGCTCGGCGTGTAGATCACCTTCTCGTGGCACCAGTGGTTCACCTCCAGAATGGCCTCTTCCATACTGAGCCCCTTGACGCGCTCTTTCAACTCGTCGTAGAAGGTCACGCGAGAGGTATCCAGATTCTCATTATTAATACGTACCGGCAGTACGTAGTGCAGGAACAGATCGTTCGGCACCGTCCGTCCCCAGGGCATCTCTTCGGCAGCCCGAAGCGAGGCGCGCACGTTGGCCAGATAAAGTTCCGGTGCATAATCGGTGGCATCGCCGACGGGCATGTAGGCATAGAGAAATTCCATTCCGTCCCGTTCTTTCGGGGTGGCTTCGGCGGGCAGTTCGGGAAGCCAGTCCGCACGTTCGGCGACTCGTTCGGCGACACGTTGCCGGGTCTGCGCCTGCTCCACCAGCCGGTCGCTGCCGCCGCAGGCGGTCAGCAAGGCGAGGGCCCATGCGGCAAAAAGTGTTTTCTTCATGGTGTTTGGGTATAATGTTTTTAGGTATGTTCAACATGTCTCTCCGAGCGCCGAACTCTCGGGATTCGGGTATCGTTCGTCCCCGCCCCGGGCTACCGCGACTTCGGTCGCGCGGGCTGGGAGGGCATAGCAAGGGGTATCGGCAACGGCGGGTACAGTTGGTCTTCCTCCTTTAGCGGGACTAGCGGCGTGTTCATGGACTTCGCCACGCAGGGTCTCCACCCCAACAACGCGCCCGATCGCGCCCACGGTTGTCAGTTGCGTTGCCTCTCGGAATAAACGGACGCTAAGCGTCTCTTACTGGCTGTGTCTACCCCAATACCTGCACCCTATTTGTACTCCTGCGGCTCGTAGAGCCGCGCAGGCCGAAGCCTCCCCCTCGGGAGGGACGCACAGCGTCTTTTAATGGCTGTGTCTACCCCAAGCAATCCGACAGCCTCTACCCTACCTTCTTTGGTTGACGTTGGCGGCCGAAGCCTGCGGGGCCCACAGCAACGTTAGTTGCGGGCCTCCGCTGCGGGAGGCTTCGGCCCGCGCGACCCTAAAGGGTCGCAGAAGCTCGGCCCAATTCACCGCCCTTTTCTGTCGGATTCGGCCTGTCGCCCACTCCCCTGAGCGGCTTTGCCGCTGGGCGACAAGGCCGGCGACCCTAAAGGGTCGCAAGAGCACTGCCCAAGTCCCCGC
>NZ_CAQIVA010000045.1:0-14530 GCF_948810725.1 uncultured Rikenella sp. | reverse complement strand
AGAGCACAACACTTTTAATGTTGGGGTCCTGGGTTCGAGCCCCAGCGGGATCACGCGCGAGTCTCCTGATCGATCGATCGATCAGGAGACTCTTCGTTTTCTAGGGTCAATTTTTTGCAACCGATAGTTGGTTTATTTCTCTGTAGGATGGATGATTTCGGGGGATTCGGGTTGCAGCGTGGTGGATTCTTTGTCGAGAAAGAGCTGGTCGCTCGGGCTGTCGCTGCAAATCACGTGTAGGATTTTTTCATGTTTCCGGGTGAAAACGAATGGGTGGTTCTCGCGCAGAATGCGTTCCGTTCCATCTGCCTTGATCCACCGAATCGTAGTGGGAATGGTCTCCTGATAGTCGTCGTCCTGCCACTCTCCGGCCGAGGGATCGGCGTGGGAGAAGCAGAAGGTCTTCTTGGTCACGGCGCCCGGTTCGCCGGCTGGGATCGTCAGTTTCGGGGCTCCTTCCATCTCGATCTCCAAGGTGCCTTCCTGAAAATCTTGTGGCTGCACGCTCAGGGCGAAACAAACCCACTTGAGCGGGATGGTGAGATGGGTGTCGGTCTCGGGCGAAATCCCATCCAGACAACCGTAAAAGCGACTGACCGGCGGACGGGTGTAGCTTTGAGGGGCTGTTCCCGCCGAAAGGGTTGCTTCGCCTTGGGTCAGGTTGTTCAGACTGGTGGTCATGGTTTTCGTAAACTGGTTGGTCACTTTGCCGGGCCCTTTCCCGGTACCTCCCAGATCGAAGGGGGCGCCGTAGGTGCCGTTTCCGCCGGAGGCTATGATTGCTGTCGCTTGTTCCACGACGGTGACTTCAATTCTATAGATCTTTCCGATTTCCAGCTCGAGTTTCATCCGCGAGGGGTCGTCGAAAATGCCGTAGGCGTATTTGATGGAGCCTTTATATATCTGGACGGCATAGAGGTCTTTGCCTTCGGCTCGGGTGCCTGTCCGGTCTGCGCGCAGGGGACGATCTTGCTCTGCCACGACTTCCCGTTCGACCTGGAGTTGCACGTGGCAGCTGGGGCCGGGTGGAAGGGGAGAGGGACGGTCCAGTCTGCACGCTGTGCACAACAATATGGCGCCGACGATAAGGGGTGCTCTCCGGATGGTTCTCATGGGATCGAGGAATTGGTTCTAATCCCAAACATAAGCTATTTTGGTTGGATATTCTCAAAAATGACTATAAATTTTACTCATATAAGTTGAATACGTTATAAAGCAATTGTTTTACGTTAATCTTAGGGGTTTGGGGGGTACTTGAGCGATTTGGGTAGAGGCTGCCATTTGCCCACCGCGGGCACGCGGGGCCTGCCCGGCCTGAGGGCAGTTCGAGGCAGGACAAAGCTTGACCCGAGCGTGGACGAAGAACGGGGGTAGAGGCGGCCAATAAATCACCCGAAGGGTGCGCCTGCCCGGCGTAAGGCAGTACCCTCCTGTAGCCAGAGCCGCGCGCAGGCGCGCGAAAAAGCGGCGGAGCGACAGCGGAGCCGCAGTTAGGCGGACGCAGGGCGGAGAATTGGGGCGAACTTTGGGCTGAACTTGTTGGCTGTGCTTTAGTCCGAGAGCGAATCTTGCGGGATGGGGCGGTGAATGGTGTGTTGCTCTTGCGACTCGCAGAGTCGCGCGGGCCGGACGCCTCCCCTCGGGAGGCCCGCAACACGCCGCTCCGCGTCGAAAATTGCGATACCTCCCGGGCGTCCGCCCCACCAAGGTCAAAAAAAGTAGGGTAGAGGCTGTCAGTTGTTAGGGTAGCTCCAGCCTATTGCCCACCGCGGGCACGCGGCCCGTTTATTCCGAGAGGCAACGCAACTGAAGAGCGTGAGCACGACCATCCTCTCTGCCGAGGTCGAGATAAGTGACATAGAAATTTAGCGACAAACTGTTGATCCGGCAGGTTGTACCAGACCAACTGTATCCATTTCCCCCGACGTGTGCTAAAGCGCCGCTGAGTCTTTCGCGGTAGCCCGGGGCGGTGCCGACCGGTATTCGAATTGCAAAATCTGAATGGAAAACGGGCCCAAGCCCGGGTTCTAAGTCCCAAATCGGTTCCGTCGAAAGCTCCCTCTTCCGTTTATTCCGAGAGGCAGCGCAACTGAAAACCGTTGGTTCGTCCACTGGTATGGCTGAGACCAAGGCCTGTGGCGGTGGAGTACAGATACAAACCGCTGATGCTTTTGGTGGAGGCAGACCAGATGAGTCCGTAGTTGCCGATGTTTGTCGTTATGCCTTCGCCGCTGCGGAAGCCCGGGGCGGGCCGCCTCGATTTCAATTTAAGTTCGGGTAGAGGCTGGCGGTTATTTGGGCCGAGGGGGCCAGTCTTCGCGTGCCGAGCGGCACCATTTATTCCGAGCGGCAACGCAACTGACGACTGCTGGAACGGTAGTATGCGCTGTTGGGATTGAGCCATGTTGCATTGAAACCTAAATCTGTGCCCCGATAATAGTCATCCGAATAGTAAGAGGTAGACGACCAATTGAAGCCTTCGTGGCCAACGGCGCATAAGGATCCTATGCCGTGGCCGCGGTAGCCCGGAGCGAGGAGCGGATAAGAATAGCACATAAAAGGGGGGAAGATTGCACGGAGGAGTGGAATAGATCGATATCCGTGCATGCCGGATTTTGTTTTCTGCGAATTCTCGTTACCTTTGTCGCTGAGATTCATCTTTTTTCGAAACGATTATGTGGCAACGTATTCAGACGCTCTATCTGTTAATTGTGGCGGGGTTGATGGGGGCGATGTTTTTTATGGATTTCGCGACGGTGACCGTGGGATCGGCGCTGCCGGCGGGGACGACGCAGATGGTGGATGAGGAGGGGACGATTACGAGGGTGACGGTGCCGGAGGGGGTGGAACAGGAAATCGTCTTCGGCCTTTGGGGGGTGTCGCAGAATGGACAACGGGTGGTGGCGACGGTGTATATGGGAATTTTAGTCGCGCTTACGATGGGGGTGGCTTTGGTGACGATCTTTCTGTTTCGGAAACGGGGGGTGCAGGTCAGGTTGTGTTTTGTGCAGGCGGTATTGCTGCTCGGGATCGAGGGCTTTGTGGCGCTTTACATCTACAAACTCAAGGAGGGCTTGGAGGCGATGGGAGGAATGTTTGCTATTCGTTATTCGCTGGCGGATCTCTTGCCGATCGTGGCGTTGATCTTCGTCTATTTGGCGTTCCGGGGGATTACGAAGGATATTGCGCTGGTTAAATCGCTGGATCGGATTCGGTGATTCGGGGGGGTACCATTATATATAGGTATATATTTTGTGCTCGTCAAGGCTTGGGGCTTCGACGAGCACAATTTTTATTGGTACTGGGAGGGGGTTGTGATGTGTGTGAAAATTTGTTCTTCGGGCTTTCGGTTTTCGCGCCGCGACGGGAGGTGCATATGGCTCGGATTTGGGCCGAGCTCTTGCGGCTCTTTGAGCCGCGCACAGTTCGCCGCCACACCGCGCGGCGGACTGCAACTCGTTGTGGCTCGTTGCATTCACCGCTGGCGGCGAACAGCTTAAAAGAGATGAATGGGCCGAGTTTCTGCGACTCGCAGAGTCGCGCGAGCCGGACGCCTGCCCCCGGTAGGCCCGCAACACGCCGCTCCGCGTCGAAAATTGCGATACCTCCCCGGCGTTCGCCCCACCAAGGTAAAAAAAGTAGGGTAACGGCTGCCGGTTGTTGGGGTAGTTCCAGTCTGCTTTCGAGTGCCTCTCGTTCCTGTTTATTCCGAGAGGCAACGCAGCTGAAAACCGTAGGCGCGTTCGATCCCGTAGCTGGCGCCAAACCATTTCATATTATAATGTAAGTGGAGGCCGTTTGTGTTGCTGACCGTGGAAGACCAGACGTAACCGGCGTTGCCGGGGTTCCACGATGTGCCTTCGCCGCGACCGCGGCTGCCCGGGGCGGGCCCACCGTGCGTTTTACTGGCCGCCTCTACTCCCGTTTATTCCGAGAGGCAACGCAACGGAAGACCATGGCCGCGATTGTGCGCGATGCTGGGGCTGAGGCTATGCGCGTAGAAGTCCAAGAACACGCCGACTGTGCCGCTCACCGACGACGAGTAGCTGTGCCCGCTGTTGCCGACGCTGCACAGTGTGCCCAATCGCCTGTTATCGCCGGCATCGCGGAAGCCCGGGGCGGTGCCGCTCGGCACGCGAACCGGGCCGCCTCGGATTCAAGTTAGGGTAGAGGCTGCCCTTATTTTTAGGGTAGACCCGGCCCTTTGCCCACCGCGGGCCTGCGGCGTTTATTCCGAGAGGCAACGTAACTGAAAACCGTAAGCGCGTAAGTCTGTAACCTCGGCTCCGAGATCGCTCATGCTAAAATGCAAACATCCTCCATTGCTTTTCAGAGCTGTTGCTGCCCAGCTGAAGCCACCGCTGCCGGTATAGATTGGGTGGCCGTTCGCCCTTTCGCGGTAGCCCGGGGCGGGCCGCCTCGGATTCAAGTTCGGGTAGAGGCTGCCCTTATTTTTAGGGTAGACCCGGCCCTTTGCCCCCCGCGGGCCTGCGGCGTTTATTCCGAGAGGCAACGCAACTGAAGACCGTAGGCATGGCTGAGGATATTATGCGGGGTGAGTGTGTTGGAACTGAATGTCAAACTTATACCTGCATAATAATCGCTATATCGGGAAAGAGAAAGAGACTGACTGTAGCCGAAATATCCTGTCTCGTTGGGGGTGCCCGATGCTCGGTTGCGGTAGCCCGGGGCGGGGAAAGGGGGATACGAAAAGGGCCCGCGGGATGGTCGTTTCCTTGCGGGCCCTGGGGCTGAGATGGGAGGTCTCTTCTCTCTCGCCGGGCGGGTGTCAGTCGTTGTTGTAACCGAATTGGCGTAATGCCCGGTCGTTGTCGCGCCAACTTTCGGCTACCTTTACGAAAATCTCTAAAAACACTTTCTTCCCCAAAAATGCCTCTAAATCTTTCCGCGCTTCGGTGCCGACCTGTTTCAGCTTTGTTCCCCGGTGGCCGATGATGATCCCTTTCTGGGACTGCCGCGAGACGTAGATCACGGCCCCGATCCGATCCAGCGTCGGGGACTCTTCGTAGGATTCGATCGCCACTTCGACCGAGTAGGGTAGCTCTTTGTCGTAGTGGGTCAGAATCTTCTCCCGAATGATCTCGCTCGCGAAAAAGCGAAGGCTCTTGTCGGTCAGCGTATCTTTCGGATAGTAGGCGGGCCCTTCGGGCAGCAGGGAGACGATCCGTTTGATGACCGGTTCGACGTTGAAGCCCTCCTGGGCGGAGACCGGAATGATCTCGGCGGTCGGGAGAGCGGTGTGCCACCAGGCGACCCGTTCTTCCAGTTTTTCCGGGGTGGTCAGGTCGATCTTGTTGATCACCACCAGAACGGGGGTGCCGTCGGCGGCCATGGACTGCACACGGGTCAGGAAGTCGTTGTTCTTGTCGGGCTGTTCGACGGTGTCGGTCACGTAGACCAGCACGTCGGCGTCGCTCAGGGCGCTCCGCGAAAATTCCAGCATCGATTCCTGAAGCTTGTACTTCGGTTTCAGTACGCCGGGGGTGTCGGAGTAGACGATCTGGAAGTCGGGCCCGCTGACGATCCCCAGGATCCGATGGCGGGTGGTCTGCGCTTTCGAGGTGATGATCGAAAGGCGTTCGCCGACCAGGCGGTTCATCAGGGTCGATTTGCCGACGTTCGGGTTGCCGATGATGTTTACGAAACCGGCTTTATGAGGGGTGTTCGGGGTATTCATATGGGGCTGCGTTTTTTGTCGGGGGTGCATGCAAATAGTGTGCCTCTCGGTGTGTTTATCGGTGGCTCTCGGCGAAGTGGCGGTAGAAGAGGGGCAGGGTGGCGATCCCGCGGCGGAAGTTTTCCAGCGGGAAGTTCTCGTTCGGGGAGTGGATGGCGTCGGTGTCGAGGCCGAAGCCCATCAGGATGGACTGGATGCCCAGAACGCGTTGGAAGGTGCTGATAATGGGGATGCTGCCGCCGCTGTAGAAGGGGACGGGGCGTTTGCCGAAGGTGGCTTCCATCGCTTTCGCGGCGGCGCGGTAGGCGGCGGAGTCGGTGGAGGCGGCGTAGGGGTAGCCGCCGTGCAGCGGGGTGCACTTCACGCGGATGCCGTACTGAGGGGCGAGCTGTTCGAGGTGGGCGATCAATTGTTTGGCGGCCCGTTCGGGGTCTTGTCCGGCGGCGAGGCGCATGGAGACTTTGGCGTGGGCGGTGGCGGGGATGATGGTCTTGGCGCCGGGGCCGGTGTAGCCGCTCCAGAGGCCGCAGATGTCCAGCGAGGGACGAATGCCGCGCCGTTCGAGGGTGGTGTAGCCGCTCTCGCCGCGCGGGGTGTCGAGGCCGATGGAGGCGGCGAACCGGCGGTCGTCGAAGGGGGCGGCGTTGATCTCGGCCCGCTCGGCGGGGCTGAACTCCCGGAGGTCGTCGTAGAGGCCGGGAACGGTGATCCGACCGGTGGAGTCGTCGGTCAGGGTGCCGAGCAGTTTGCACAGGGCGTTGGCGGGGTTGACGACGGTGCCGCCGTAAAGACCGGAGTGGAGGTCGCGGTTGGGGCCGGAGGCTTCGACTTCGATGTAGGTCAGGCCGCGCAGGCCGCAGGTGATGGAGGGGGTGTCGGGGCCCAGCAGGGAGGTGTCGGATACCAATATGACGTCGGCGCGGAGCAGCTCTTTGTGGGCGGCGCACCAGGCGGTCAGCGAGGCGGAGCCGATCTCTTCTTCGCCTTCGAACATGAATTTGACGTTGCAGGGAAGGGTGCCGGTGGCGTGCATCGATTCGAAGGCTTTGAGGTGCATGAAGCCTTGGCCTTTGTCGTCGTCGGCGCCGCGACACCAGATTTTCCCGTCGCGGATCACCGGTTCGAAGGGGGAGGTGTGCCACTCGTCGAGGGGGTCGACGGGCATGACGTCGTAGTGGCCGTAGACGAGGACGGTCGGGGCGGTGTCGGAGAGCCGTTTTTCGCCGTAGACGATCGGATGGCCGGGGGTGGGGTGGATTTCGGCGCGGTCGGCGCCGGATTTCAGTAGGGCGTCGCGTAGCCATTCGGCGCAGCGTTCCATGTCGGGGCGGTGGCCGGGGGAGGAACTGATGGAGGGAATACGCAGATAATCAAAGAGTTCTTCGAGAAAACGGGGCTGGTTCCGGTCGGCGTAGTCGAGGGCGGCTTTCATGGGATTCGGTTCTTGAAAATTTTTTAATGATTGACCCCAAAAATAGTAAAAAAACATAAGAATAACCAAAAGTCCAAAAAGATTGATTTTTCTTTGGCCGTTATACGAAAATATACTATGTTTGTGACATTATTTATTGACAGCCGGGTTTCGGGGCCGCTCGATCGGGAGGGGGCCGAAAGGTGAGAGGGGTGTTTTTTTCTGCCGTTCGCTTTCCGTTTCGGGCGGCGGGGTAAACGAAATCGAAAGATGATACGACGGTATTTCCTGGGTGCAGGTGTGTGGGGCGGATTGCTGGGTGGGATCTTGTTGTGCGGCGGTTGCGGTTCGCGGCCGGTCGAGACGATTGAAAATCTGAAAAATATATCGGCCGACGAGGGCTATGCGGCGAGGAGGTATGCCGAATTCTCGGCGCAGGCGGAGGAGGAGGGGCTGCACAATATTGCCAATCTGTTCGAGGCGTTGGCGTGCTCGGAACGGGTGCATACGGAGAAAAATTTCGAAATCCTGGAGGAGTATGGCGATACGCTTGTCGGGCTGCGGGATTCGTTGCTGACGAGGGGGCGAACGCTGGAGAATCTGGCGGTGACGGTGAGGGTCAAGGATTCGATGGCGAAGACGCTGCTGCCGGCTTTTGCGGAGGCGGCGCGGCGGGAACGGGCGGCGGATGCGGCGAGGCTCCTGGAGTGGATGGGGACGGTGGCGGAACGGCATGTCATTTATTGTCAGAGGGCGTTGGTGAAGCTGGGACGGGACGGGTCGGATGTGAATGTGATCAATTCGTGGTCGGTGTGTCCGGAGTGCGGGAATTTGTACTATACGACGAGTCTGGAGGAGAATTGCGCCTTGTGTCTGACGCCGGCGAGTCTGTTTTTTCTCTTTCAGTAGGCGGGTTTTTGTCGGAGGGATTTTGTCGGGGAGGGGAGCGAGCTGAAGTGGGTGCTAAAATGTTGTTTCAGAGGACGATCTGCGGGTCGTCCTCTCTCTTTTTTACGGGGCGGGGGCGAGGGAGTCGGGGGCAGGAATACGACAAGATTGCTGCAATTTACTCCGAATATGTGTCGCTAATTGTTAAAAAGCATTACATTTGCACCTTGTAACGGATCGCGTCTCGGTGTGCCGGGGCGCGATTTGAAGGAACGAAATTGAAACGATAATTCTAACATTTTTGGCAGTTTAATCATGAAAGGATCAATCTGTGCGGTGCTCGCAGCCACTGCAGTGGCTGTCTCCTGCAAGAAGCAGGAGACAGTAAATCCATCGTTAGTTACCAGCACTGTGGAAGTAATGTTGGGTAATCCGACGACTAAGGCGTTCGGGGACGGAACGACGGAAACGTGGGAAAAAACGGTGAATAATGTGACGATGTATGTGTACGAAACGTCGGGAACGGACAAGGATGTTTGTGTGTATCATCATCAGTTTACCGCATTTGAGGTAGCTCAGGGAAAGGCGGTATTTACGATTGAAAATATCAAGGCGAATACTGACTATGATTTTTATGCCTTGGCGAATTGTGCTTCGACGAAACTCGAAGGGCCGCTCACTCGACCGCAGTTGGAGGCGGAAATTGAAGGGGTGGACGGAAGTACTTCTCCGTATGGGGCGTTGGGAGCGTACAACGATACGGATTTCAGCAAGGTGGTTGGCGCTGCACATAGAAATGACGGGGATAACAAGGGATTTTTGATGACCGGAAAGGAAACGAAAAGAACTCCGGCTGCGGGTGCGAATATTCCCACGCGGGTGACGGTGCCGCTCAAACGGACGGTGGCGAAGGTGGCGATTAAGGCAGCTCTTACGGATGCTTTTTATGCGGCCAACAAGTACCCGGCGCAGAGTACGTTGACGATTACTAAAGTAGAACTGGTGAATTTGGCTAAAAAAACGACTTTGATGCCGTCGACGAGCCCGACCATCGATTTGCGTCAAGACCCGTTGATGCAAAAAACGAATGTTGTGGCTAAAGGGGCGGGGATGTATGACCAGTTCCAGAATCTGTTCTATATTTACGAAAACGGGGTGCTGGGTGGAGCATTGGCGGACGCGAATAAACCGGTATTGAAGTTGTATGCGGAGTTCGATTTCGATGGGCAGCCGGGGACGGTACCGAATGATGTCAGCAAATTTGTTTATACGATTAAGTTGGCTGGCGAGGCTGGTGATGTGACTGATCCGACCGCGGCGAATTTCGGGCTCTTTGTGCGGAACGGGAACTATATAATCGATGTGAAGATCAACGGGCTGACAGAAACGGAAGTGGTGGCCGAAATCAAGGTGATGGATTGGGAAGGGCCTAACTACCAGACTGTCAATATCGGCGATTAGGGGAGTTTTCTACTTCAGGTTTTTGACATTTTCACGGATTGCACATCGCGGGAGTGGTGCCGGGAGCTTTCTCCGGCGCGCTCGTGCGGTGCGGTAACGGTGGATAGAATCATGAGTTATATCAGTCGTTTCATATTATGGACGGGGATGTTTTCGGTGTTGCTGCTGGCGGGCGGTTGCCGGAGGCATACCTTGGACGGGAACGCCGAGGAGGACTATGCGTTGGTCGATGCGATGTTCATCCTTCGGTGTAATGAGCTCGAAACGCGTACTGCGACGCAGGAAGAACAAGAAAAGCAGGTGAACGACCTGAATCTGTTCTTTGTCCATAAATCATATCCGTCGCCTGCGGCGCCGGAGGTGAGACACTACTATTTCTCGTCGGTAGATGTGGCTAAACATCTCAAACTTACTAATATCCGGCTGGGAAAGTATCGGATGTATGCGGTGGCTAATGCCGGGAAAAGTTTGTGTCCGGAGACTGCACACGATCCGGAGACGCCGCCGGGGACGGTTAGCGATGCACTCTGTTCTTTGACCGAAAATGATATTCTGAATCTGGATGCAAAATTTTCGCAAAATCCGAACAAGATCGAGAAATTTGTGATGGTGGGTGAGAATCCTAATACGGAAATCAAACGGTCGGATAGTGTATTACCTACTGTGCAGGTGGAGCTCAAACGAAAAGTGGCGAAATATGATTTGTCCTATCGATTGGTGGGGCAGGCGGTGGGAAAGCTGATTGTTAAAAGGCTGGAAATGAAGTCTGTGCCGTCGTATGTGGCTTGTTTTAAGGATAATCAGCAGGTCGGGGCACGCTATAATAGTTGGGCGATTCAGAATTTTGGTGAGGACGGGCAAATATTTGATACTCCGTTTGAAACTTCTTTCTATTTGCCGGAAAATATGCAAGGGGAAGGGACGAATGTGAATAAGGCAGCGGATCGGCATGTGAAAAATGCGCCGGAAAATGCTACGTATTTATATGTGGATGGTGAGTATGATAAAAGCCAGTACGGGATGTCGATTTATTTGGGAGATGAGATCGGAGATGAATACAGCGGGGGAAATTTCGATATCAAGGGGAATGTATATTACAAGTTGAATATTGAGCAGGGAGGGCCGAATTTGGAGGATGCTCGAATCTCTTCTCTGAAGCTGGAAATTCAGAATAATGTGGTGGAGGCAGAACCGAATATGTGGGTAGAAATGCCGGTGAAAATTACTTGTGCGAATTATTTCAATGACAATCTGGTGTTGAATTGTAATGTGGCTAATCCGAGTATTGGGGAAGTGCAAGGCGAGTTTGAGGTTTATAAATCGGACGCAATGGGTGGAATGGACGACAAGTTGACGGATAAGGGAAATTTTCGCTATGATGTTCTTACAACAGGAGAGGATGGAAACGGAGAAGTTTGGTGTGTGGTTCGGTATAGACAGACGGAAGCGTTCGATAGGGTGAAACTTGCGTTGACGGTGCAGAGTCGGTTGGGGACGGCTAATTTTAAAGATCAGGTGATTGATTTTAAGAACTGATGGGGCGGTTGAAAAAAATACGGCTAACTTTATTGCTTGGGCTGCTGGTCGGGATGGCGGCGACCGGAAACAAGGCGCATGCGCAGTTCTACTCGATTAGGGGAAATGGGCTGCTGTTGCTCTCGGGCACGATCAATATCGGATGCGATATCGCGGTCGGACAGAAATCTTCGCTCGATTTGGGATTGTATGCCAATCCGATCAAAACGAATAAACTCTCGCTCATGGGGTTCGGGGTGCAGCCGGGGTTCAGGTTCTGGAGGTTCGAACCTAATGCCGGATCGTTCTGGGGGGTGCATCTCAGCGGGGCTTGGTATGATCTCGGGGATAAATACAATACCAGAAAAGGGTTTCTGGTCGGGCCGGGATTCTCGTGGGGGCATTGCTGGCTGATATCCAAACGATTTACGATCGGGGTCGAGATCGGGGCGGGGATTCTCTACATGCAGGATACTAAGCGACCGAGGTCTACGGATTATACGCAGGATGAGTACATCTACCACTCGAAACGGATCACGGTGGCGCCGACGAAGGCGGATGTCAGTTTTGTGTACCTGTTTTAACGATTTGTCGAATCTCTTTTATCACTACTTTTCGGATAGAACTCGCTTATGAAGCGTACTTTTCTGCTCCTTTTTGCGGCCTGTTGGCTGACGACGCTCCTCTTCAGCGGTTGTGCCGTGACGAGCCGATTGGAACGGCATCAGTATACCAGTGTGGTGGCCCATACGCCCAGGCAGATGAGGGAACGGATGAAGGCGGATGAACAGCAGGATACGACCATTTATGAAATGAAGGGGGACAGCGGGTCGCTCTTTGTGGCGAATCGCAGGTCGATGGTGATTGAGGACGACGGGGAGGCGGTGGCCTTGCTCAGGTCGAGGGAGGTCAGTGTGATTGCGAAGACCAGAATGCTGGCCGAACGGGACGGTAAAATCCAGATCGACTTCCTCATTACCATGCCCAGGGAGTTGCAGGGAAATGTGCAGAGTTTTACCATTACGCCGATTATGCACCGAAAGGGGCGGAATGTCGAACTCGAACCGTTGCAGGTGAGGGGGGGGCTCTTCAGTAAGTTGCAGGAACGGAATTACTGGCGGTATTCGAAGTTTCAGAGCAAGTTGGTGCGTAGGAGGAAGGGGAATCTGTCGGCAGAGGATACGAGCCGGCTCAAGGAGGCGTTTCACCGTTTCGTGCAGTTCCCGTATCTGGATCGCAGCCGGTTCGACTCGATTCTGAACGGGAAGGAGAAGATCACGTACTTCTATACGCAGGATGTCAAGGTCGAGGAGGATGACAAACGGCTCTATATCTCGCTCAACGGGCGGGTGAATGCGCTGGACGGTAGTTCGTACGATGTGCCGCCGAACGATACTTTGCAGTTCAATATCAGTTCGATGCTGACGTTCGTGCTGCCGATTACGAGGTATATGACCCGGATCGTCGAGAAGTTTGCGGTCGTGAATGACCGGAATTACTTGACGTTCAAGGTCAATAATACCAAAATCATGGACTCGCTGGGGAACAATGCTCAGAATCTGGGGCAGATTCGGGACTTGATGCACACGCTCTTGTACCAGCATGAGTTCTATGTGGACAGTATCGTCCTGACGGCGGCTTCGTCGCCGGAGGGGAGCTTTAGGCACAATAACCGGTTGGCGAGGGAGCGGGCGTACGCTTTGAGCAGGTATCTGAAGCAGGAGTTCGATTTCCCGGAACTCGATACGCTCCTCACGGTGCGTTGGGAGGGTGAAAACTGGACGGACTTCAAGCGGGAGGTGGTGCGTGACGACCAAATCGAGCATCGGGACGAGATATTGAGGCTGGCGAAACAAATCGCGGATCCGGATGAACGCGAGGCGGCGATCAGGAAGCAGTACGGAAAGGATTATCGCTACATTCGGGATGTGATCTATCCGAGGCTCAGGGTCGTGGACTTCAAATACAACCTCCGGAGGGTGGGGATGCTCAAGGATACGATCCATACCACGGTGGTCGATACGGTGTACCAGCGGGCGGTCGAGCTGTTGCGCACGCGCCATTACGAGGAGGCTTCGACGTTGCTGATGCCGTATCGGGACCAGAATACGGCGGTCGCGCTCTTGTCGAGGGGGTTCAATGGGGCGGCGAGGGAGATTCTCTTCGAACTGCCGTCGTCGGCGCAGGTGGAATATCTGAGGGCGATCGTTTGCTCGCGGCTGGGCGAGTGGAAACTGGGAGAACAGTGCTTCCGGAAGGCGTGCGAACTGGACGACTTGCTGGAATATCGGGCCAATCTCGACCCGGAAATGTCACCGTATCTGCATAAACAGGAGAAAGAATGAGGAAGATATTAATTTTAGCGGCAACTGTGGCGGCGGGAATGGCGGGGATGAGCGGTTGTACGCTGACCGAAAAACTGGACGTCGAGATCAATATGAAACCGACGTTGCTGCTGGAGTTTCCGGATAACGACAGGGTTCGGACGCTGCATGCGATGGTCTATGATCCGCAGGGGGTGTTCCAAAATATTCTGGAACTCGAAGACGGGGTGGCGGCTAAGGCGACGGGAAGGGACGGGGAGACGGGGAAAAGAGTGGATACGTTGCTGGCGGGGGTGCCGGAGGGGGAATATCGGGTGGTGTGCTATGCCAATCTGGAGCAGGCGCAGCTGGCGGAACTCAAGCCGGGGGTCTCGACGTGGGAGGAGCTGGCGGTGACGCTCGACCCGAATCGGGAGTATGTCGGGTCGGATGCGGTGTATCACAGCGTGACGACGCATACGGTGAGGAGGGGGAAGCCGGCGTGCGCTTGTCCGGCGCTGGTGCCGAGGTATTATCAGGTGCAGCTTACGTTGCAGTCGGATGAGGATAATCCGGCGCTGGTGGAGGAGTATTCGGCTTGTCTGGAGGGGGTGCCGGGGACGATAGACGGGGCGGGGACGATGCATGGAGGGGGGGAGAACGGCTGTTGCTTTACGCCGGAGCTGACGACGGACTTGGCTAATTATCGCAGAACGGCGGAGTTCCAAATGAATCGTTTCGGGGATGGGGACGGCGTGACGCTGGTGTTGTTTAAAGAGGGGGTGCGGATTGCCCGGGTGCCGGTGATTCCGACCGAGTGCGGGGTCGATCCGGAGAGTCCGGAGGAGGTGGTCTTGCCGGTCTTTATCGAAATTGCGATCGATAAGATCTTCATCTCGATTCAGGATTGGAATACGGTGATTGTGCAGAATGCAGGGGTAGGGGGTTGATGAATTAGTTGGGTGGGCTGGAGCCGATCGAATTTTCGGGCGTTCTCTCTTCGGAGGGAACGCCTTTTTTGTGGTGTTTCGGTGGGTTACAGGGGTTTCGCTGTCGGTCTGGGGGATATGAAATCGGGGAGTTCGCCAGTCAGGGATATTGGCAGGGGGCAAATGCAAAAAGACCGATATTGGGCGTTTGTCCCGATATCGGTCTGTGGGTAAACTGATCGAAAATCAGTTTGATTTGTGGAGCTGGTAGTGGCCACCCTGACCGTGGCGTTCGCCCTGCGGCAGTTCGACATCTCCATGCTGC
>NZ_CAQIVA010000044.1:8845-15598 GCF_948810725.1 uncultured Rikenella sp. | reverse complement strand
TAGTACGGGAATGTCCCGTTTAACGGCACATCGGCGTCCCGCGTAAAGTCAGACCAAGTCCCGTTCGGGGCTACCCGCCAACCTTTCGGACACGGGTCGTACGGGCTCTTTACAGAACCATCACCCCAAAGGTCATTGTTCTGATTAGCTGCGTCTTTCGCATACCAGTCATACGGGGTCTGTGCATTGTAAATAAACGTCAACGGGTTCTGTACAGAGTATTTCAATGTACTGTTCTTACCGTATTTATCGGCCGCAAGCGTTACAGAGCCTCCATTGATGTCGTATCTTTTGTAACCAGTCGCATTCAAGTTCGGGCCAGTAGCCTCCGGCAAAACAGTCGTACCATCCGCACCATAAATCTTAATGGTCGTCCCAGTTGCATTCGTTGCATTAATTGTCGATGCATCTACATAAGGCAGCGGGTCTTTCCGTCCCCACTGATAGAACATCCCAAAAGTCTGCCCAAGCGCTTTAGCAGTACTACTTGCCTCTGGTGCTCTATAGTAAGTGTTTACAGCTCCCAGATTCCGGTCCATAATCACCTTATTTCCATTGGTCTGCTGGAATTTACTTCCATATCGATGTACTTGACCAACGGTCGAACCACCTGCAGCAAAAGCTACATTCAATCCAGCCGGATAAGGCTTACCATCCTGACCAAATTTAGGATCAGGTTTATAATTAGTCACCCAAACATGCCAACTCCACAAAATTTGACCGCCCGACGCAGCGTTATACAAAGCAATAACTGCATTCCCGGTTTTATTCACCGAAGACTGTACGGTGAGCAAACCATTCACTTTATCAAGAGTAATATCACTAGCGGTCAAGACCGGTTCATCCTGCCAAAGAATTTCAGCTCTCAGTGCTGCATTTGTCCCCAAAGCCGGCATAGTAGTTTGCCATCCGGCCGTCAGTTTCCGGATATCGAAAGTAATAGCACCATTCTCACCTGTATTCGGAATCAAAATCCCACAGTTGCTACGGTCGAAAGTTTCCTTGGTAATCCGGTGGTCGGCGGTATTGTGGCCTACGATGGTTACTTTGACGGTGTAAACCGAGTTGCGTTCCACGTTAAAGTTACCGCGGTTAGCGGCGGGATTCCCGAGCATCACGGTGTAGTTCAGCAAGGCGCATTCGGCCGGAGATTTCAGGTAACCGGAGAGGTTCACGTAAGTCCCCATCCCGTCAGTTGCAGTAAGAATACGGTCTGCGTCAGTGGTCACACCGGTATTCTGTCCCCGGTAGTTTTCGGGCATGTACCAAACGAGGGTTTTGAAGCCGTCGGCGTCTGCGGTCAAAGCATCCAAGGCGGTCTTCCCTACAGCCGGATAGTCTTTGTGGCTTTCACTCCCAGAAGTAGTCACCTTGGTCGGGAAAACGGTAGTAGCCGAACGCGGTGCCAAGGTGTCGTAAGTATAGGTGGTCGGCACGTTCTTCAATGCCACGTTGTTGATCTCGATATTGGCGCCGGTCACTTTGTATTTCAAGATGATCTTGGCAAAGAGACGGGTCAATTTCACGCCGGTAATTTTGGTGGTACCGTTCACCGGGCCGTTGTAAACGCCGATCATCGGAATGGTCGAGGTGGCGTTGAACTGCCATTCGCTGCTTGCACCGCCGACGTGTTTAGTCAGTTTCAACAAGTCCGCTACGGTAGCTGCATTAGCAGTGGTGAAGGTCGACGGCGAGTGGGTATTGGCCACAAAGAAGACTTTCCCACCAGCCGGTGCGGTGGTCAGGTTCACTGAGAGGTCATACGACCAGTCAGTGGTTCCCGAGCCAGCAGTCCCTGCGTCGGTCACTTCAGTATAATACGGGGTACCGAGCAATTGACCGTTAGCATCATACTGAATGGCCCAGATGTCGGTGATCTTAGAGTCCTGCGCTTTCGGCAGGTCGGCCGATACTTTGGTGTCGACGACTTCAACGTCTTCGCCACCGAAAGAGATCGAGATGGCTTCATCACCCGAAGCGTTCGTTTTGGTACCGACAGTTTCGGCCGCAACCGGCGTCCGAAGGGACTCGGTGGCCAAACTTACCTGAACGGGGGTCTCATTGGGTTTCCCCAATGCGCCTTCCTCCGGCCGATAAATCTCTGATTTCTGGCACGACATGACGCCAAGAACTGCCGCCGATATCGCGAAAATCATTAATTTTTTCATGGTTGGTTAATGTATGTTTTGTTTGTTTTTGTTTTTTTATGTTGTTCGGGTATTACTGTCCAAGCCCGGGTTGATTGTCGTTCACGTCGCCCCAACCGCCGACACCGCCGCCGGGATTCGAACCGCTGCCATTGCCGCCCGGTCGCTGGTCAACATCCACGTCGCCCCAGTTACCCACATCACCACCGGGTTTCGAGCCCGTCGCATTACCGATCGTCCAGTCCGGATTAACCGGTTTCCATCCTCCGATATCTCCGGCGGCGTTATCGTCACCCATCTCGGTCGAGGTGTTGTAACGCTGGAACCACGATCCGACCAATACACCGCCCACATTACCGTCTTCACCCAATTCACCATCCACAGAAACTTTGTTCCACGCCACCACGTCCAAGGTGAATTCGACTTCGGTCTGCTTGAAGTTCATATTATAGGTGTAGTGTTTCCCTTTTTTGTACTCCATCGCAGGGAATTTGGTCTTGAAGAGATAAGCACTGTCACCCAAAGTCAAATAAATGTTCGCCGGTATCGTCGAGGCGTCATCCAGTTTCGGCAAAACGATCCCGAAACCTGTCCGTCCGATCAATTTCGGTTTGGACGGATCCGAATTATCGATCAAGTCGCCGAACGTTTTCATAAGGCAGGTGTCATTGTCGTACCCGCTCCCCGAGGTCAAGTCCGTATTCATCCACCAACCGGCAACGTTCGTAGGCGGGTTCATCCGCCGCAACACAATGCTGTCGACTTTCAATTTCGTGACATCAGCACCGTCCGGCTGCTTGACGTTGAAGGTGACTTTGGAACACTTGTGTTCGAACACCAATGCAACAGTGGAAGCCGACTTGCTGACAGCCCGATTCAACAATGAATCATTGAGCACGTCCATCCCGTGGGTAATCCCATTGACGACATAAGGATTATTATTACTCCCCTTCGAAACAGGCAAGGCCGGCGAATATGCGTAAAAGTCATACGTGCCGTTGTTCAGGCTAATGGCATCCGGCGCCGTCCCGGTCGGATCCACCGTCCCGTCGGCTTTCACCGCACACGGCGTCAGCCCGCCATTCCCATCGGCTACATAGGTACACTGCGCAACGAAATCGTCATATCGCGGATCGGCACCGCCCGAATTATTCGCGTTACGCTTATACGCAAACACACGTACGGTCACATCTTTGTCCAAATTGACGAGCGCCCTGGTCTGAAGCGCCTGCGAAGAGCTGCCCGCCTTGGCAGACACCTCCGCATCCTGATAGGCGATGGAGAAATGTATCGGGACAACGTCGTCGCCCAGATACATCATCTCTCTCCGCTGACAACCGACCACTGCCAACAACAGGGCGGCCGTCATCCATCCATACTTTTTCATGTTACGTATCATCTACGATTATTTCTCCTAACAAATTATCCGACAAAACGTTATCGACGAAAATCCGCCGAAAAACCGCCTTTTCGGGCACTAATTATGTCACAAATGTAAAAACAATATTTTCAACCACCAAACAAAAACCGTCTTAAACACATCAATCAGGGCCTAATAATGAATTTTCCGAATTTCTGACATAAATGCCGCGATCGCGAAACAGCCGGCCTGTTTCGGGCTCTCGCCACCCTCAAAATAGTCATGTCGATAACGCGAAAACGGTGACAAATATTATTCGACAACTATTTTTCCACCCGGCGGTCAGTATTGAAAAAATAACGAAAACGCCTCGTTTTCAGCAAGAAAACGAGGCGTTCGACAGACTAACGAGTATGTCCGAATTTTATGCTTCGGGCCGCCGCAACACTTTTCCGATCAGCCGATCGATGGAGTAACGCCCGGGCCCGCTCACAAACAACACGACGAACATCCCGACATACAACAACGGCAATTCGACGCTCCCCAACCCCGTCCCACCGTGGGTGGTCATCGCCATAATCATCGAGAAAATCATCGGAATCAGAGCGAAACGAGTCAATAACCCGCTGACAACCAAGAGCGAACATCCGATTTCGACCAAAATAATCATCACGAGCGAAACGGCTCCGCCCCACCCGATCGGATCGGGAAAACCGTTCCGCAAAGCGGCATAATGCTCCAACTTAGCCACCCCGTGCACAAACAGGAGGCCGCCGGCGAACAAACGCAACAGCAACAGAGCCAAATCGACATACCGCTCGCTCAGCAAAAAGCCCAGCCACGGATTTCCTTTCGTTTTCATAATTTTTCGTAGGTTTGGTGATACACCCTGCCGTAAATCAAAAAGCGTGCAAAACTTCGCTCCACTCCCCGGGCCGAAATCCGACCCGCACACACGCTCCCGCCACCAGCAGAGGCCGCTTCACCAACATCCCGTCCGTAGCCAGCAAACGAATCATCTCCTCGTCCGACATGCCGCCCAACTTCTCTTTCAGCCCCAAAGCCTTATAGCGCAATCCGCTGGTATTGAAAAACTTCCGCACCGGCAACGCGCTCATCGCCACCCACCGTCGAAACTCCTCTTCGGAGGGCCGAGCCGTCGCTATGTCCCGCAACTCCGCCTCCACCCCCTGCTCCGCTAACCACCTGACCGCCCGGCGACAAGTGTCGCACTTCGGATAATATAAGAGTAATGGCCTCATTTTTGTACATTCGTTTCGTCAGACAAAAATAACGATTCCTCACCAAACTCCGAACCGCATTATGCTGCCCCTGATGTTCATAGACTTCACACTGCCGTTCACCAACCCGGTGCTGAAATTCCTGCTCATCCTGATTATCATCCTCTTCGCCCCGCTGCTGCTCAACAAAATCCGCATTCCCCACCTGTTGGGTCTGATCATCGCCGGCGCCGTCATCGGGCCGTTCGGGTTCAACCTCATGGAGCGCGACAGCAGCATCGTACTCACCGGCACGATCGGACTCCTTTATATCATGTTCCTCGCCGGGCTGGAAATCGACATCGCGGACTTCAAGAAAAACAGCGGCCGGAGCCTGATTTTCGGCCTCTTCACCTTCTGCATCCCGATGGTTCTGGGCATTCTGGCCAGCATCTACCTGCTGAACTTCAACCTCCTGACCTCGATTCTGCTGGCCAGCATGTTCGCCTCCCACACCCTGATCACCTACCCGATCGTCAGCAAACTGGGCATCACGAAAAACCAGGCCGTGACCATCACCGTCGGCGGCACGATGATTACCGACACCCTGGCTCTCCTCGTGCTGACCATCATCGTCGGCCTCTCGGCCGGGTCGGTCGACAACGGATTCTGGATCCGTCTGGGCCTCTCGCTGACCCTCTTCGGCGCTATCGTGCTCATCCTCTTTCCGTTGCTGGGACGGTGGTTTTTCAAGCGGTTCCACGACAACGTCTCGCAATACATCTTCGTGCTGGTCGTCGTCTTTCTGGGGGCCTTTCTGGCCGAAACCGCCGGTATCGAGCCGATCATCGGCGCCTTTCTGGCCGGTCTGGCGATGAACCGGTTGATTCCGCGCACCTCGCCGCTGATGAACCGGATCGAATTCGTCGGCAACGCCCTCTTCATTCCCTTCTTCCTGATCGGCGTGGGGATGCTGATCGACTACCGCGCCTTTTTCAAAGACTTCGAGACGATCAAAGTAGCCATCGTGATGACCGTCGTGGCGACCCTAGCCAAATTTCTGGCCGCCCTGGCCACCCAGAAAAGTTTCCGTTACACCGCCGACCAGCGCCGCCTGATCTTCGGACTGAGCAACGCCCAGGCCGCCGCCACACTGGCCGCCGTAATGGTCGGCTACGGCATCGTCACCGGCCACACCGAGACGGGCGAGCCGATCCGCCTGCTGAACGACAGCGTGCTGAACGGCACGATTCTGATGATCCTAATTACGTGCACCATCGCCTCGTTCGCCACCCAGCGCGGCGCCGGGAACATCGCCCTGTCCGAAGCCTCGAACACCGCGCAGGATTCGGAAAAAAATCTCCCCAAGGAACGGATTCTGATTCCGGTGGGCTACCCTGCCACCGCCGAAGAGCTCGTCCACCTGAGCGTCACCATCCAATCGAAAGGCAACCGGGACGGCCTCTACGCCCTGCACGTGGTTCCGAACGCCACCACCGACAGCACAGCCGACCGGCAGGGGCGTCGTCTGCTGGAACGGGCCGTAATGACCGCCGCCGCCACCGACAACGAGATGCAGGAGTTGCTGCGCTACGACTCGGACATCGCCAACGCCATCGTCAGCACGCTTCACGAACAGAAAATCACCGACCTGATCCTCGGCCTGCGCCCCGAACGGGAGGGCGAACCGTTCGTTCCGTTCCCCAGCGCCACCATTGACAGTGTACTGACCCAGAATAACATCACGACCCTGATTTACAAGCCCGTCCAACCGCTTTCGACCGCCGGCCGGCTACTGGTTTTCGTTCCGGATCGGGCCGAAAAGGAGTTGGGATTCGCCCTCTGGATACGGAAAGTGTGGAACATGGGTCGCAATACCCATACGAAAGTGGTCTTCTATGCCTCCTCCTCTACGTTGAGCCAGATTCGCCTCCAGACGAAAAATCCGATCGAAGCGGAATTCCACGTGTTCAACGACTGGGACGACTTCCTGATTCTGTTCCGCGAAGTGCGCGCCAACGACATC
>NZ_CAQIVA010000044.1:0-8745 GCF_948810725.1 uncultured Rikenella sp. | reverse complement strand
TCACACCCTCGATTCGCCATGCCCGACACCCTGACCCGCCAAAATGCCGTTTTCCAACGACTGGGACGACTTCCTGATTCTGTTCCGCGAAGTGCGCGCCAACGACATCCTGCTGGCGGTGCTGAGCCGCAAAGGCGGCGCCTCCTATCATAAGTGCATGACTGCCGTCCCGGAACTACCTGACCCGCTACGCGCCGTCGAACAGCCACATCCTGATCTACCCGCTCCAGCCGTGCGATCCGCGGCACAACGATTTGAACAACGCCTCGCTGCTGATCTCGTGACCCACCGCCGAACAGCCGCCTCACACCCTCGATTCGCCATGCCCGACACCCTGACCCGCCAAAATGCCGTTTTCCGCCGACTGCTTTTTCTGGGCGTATTGATCGCCCTCGGCATCATTATTTTCCACCAGCTAAGCTTCTTCGTGGGAGCCTTTCTGGGAGCCGTCACGCTTTACGCCGTTCTGCGTCAGCCCCTTTTCCGCCTGACCGAAGAGCGTCGCTGGCGACCGTGGATCGCTTCCGCCACGCTGGTAACCGTGACCTGCATTTTGCTGTTGAGCGTCGGTTACCTGATTTTCGAAGTGATCGCGACGGAAATTCCCGACCTGAAAACGGCCCGCATCTTAGCCGGCATCAACCAATTGATCGAACAGATCAACGACCGAATCGGCTACCGAGTTATCTCCGGCCGGTGGCTCGCCGAGTCCGAAGTCTTCATCAAGCGCTTCGCCTCGATGCTGATCAATACGACCTACAGCTTCACGGCCAATATCCTGATGACGGTCGTGATTCTCTACTTCATGCTGAGCGCCGGTCGTCGGATGGAGGCGGCCCTGGTTCGCTACCTGCCTTTCAGCGGTCAGGGTCAGTTGTTGTTGCGGCGCGAAGCGAAAAACATGATTTTCAGCAATGCTATCGGCATTCCGGTCATCCTGTTGGCCCAGATGGCGACCGCCGGTCTGCTTTATTGGGCCACCGGTATCCCCAGCGCCCTATTTTGGGCCTTTCTGACCGCCGTGTGCGGACTGGTTCCGATGGTGGGAACAGCCTTGGTGACAGTTCCTCTGGGCATCTATCTGCTCGCCACGGGAGCCGTCTGGCCCGGCATTTTCCTGTTGGCCGGAGCTGTGCTCATCGTGGCCAATGTCGACAATGTCTGTCGGATTTTCCTGATGAAACGGGCGGCCGATACGCATCCTTTGATCGTAGTGTTCGGAGTCATCGTGGGGATTCCGTTGTTCGGCTTCTGGGGGATTATTTTCGGGCCGCTGCTGATCTCCGGTTTCCTGCTGTTGATTCGAATCTATTATATCGAATACCGATTGATTCCCCGGAATTCCTCCGACGATCCGGAAATCCCGTTGGATACCCCGGCCCAATAATCTCCTTCTCTGTCGTTATGCTTCGTAATCGACACTGTTCATTTGAGTGAATGGCAGTCTTGTCGGAGTGTCCGAAAGCCCCGCCCCGGGCTGCCGCGAAAGAGCCGATGGGGATATGTACAGCAATGGATTTAGCGGTTATAGTTGGGCTTCGGGCGCGAACAACAGCATTTCCGGCTTCGATTTACTGTTTGATTCGAAACGTCTCTACAACAACAGTGCGAATTATCGCGGCTACGGTCTTCAGCTGCGTTGCCTCTCGGAATAAACGCGCCCACAGGGCGTTTTACTGCCAGCCTCTACCCCTATCTTGAATCCGAAGCAGCCTAATTGTTTAGGGTAGAAGCATTTAGGATAGAGGCGGCCATTGGGAAAGAGGCTACCCGGTTCACGTGCCGAGCGACGCGCCCCGGGCTACCGAAGCAACAGTACGGGCACACTAATGGCATTGGCGAAGGCGGTTACAGTTACTCATCATCCGTGAATGGCTCCAAAGGCATGTATTTGGGATGGGATGCAACATGGCTCCTTCCCAACAATGCGAACAGCCGTGGCCACGGTCTTCAGTTGCGTTGCCTCTCAGAATAAACGCCGCGGGCCCGCGGGGGGCAAGGGGCGGGAGTTACTCTAATTAGGTGCCTCTACCCTATTTCAATTTGACTTTGCGGTCGGACGCCCGAGGTACTGTCATGGGGTAGAGACTGGCAGTAAAAGACGCTGTGCGTCCCTCCCGAGGGGAGGCGTCCAGCCCGCGCGGTTCTTCGAACCGCAAGAGCACGGCCCAACTTGTTGGATTCGTTCTCGTCCTATTTGCAGAAGTTCGCCGCCAGCGGTGAGTGCAACGAGCTCCGTCGAGTTGCAGCCCGCCGCATGGGGTGGCGGCGAACTGCGCGGCTCAATGAGCCGCAGAAACTCGGCTTAATTCACCGCCCCAATTCTGTCGGGTCCGGGCTACGCGCTCTTTGCTATGAGATTCGTCCTTGAGCGCCCCTCTCGTGCCGCTAAAGCGTCGCTCTCGCCGAGGACGGCGATTCCCTTCGGAATCGCGCTACTCGCTCTCAGTTCAAGCGGACGAAGCCTGCGGGGCCCACAGCAACGTCAGTTGCGGGCCTCCGCGGTCAGAGGCTTCGGCCCGCATGACTCTGCGAGTCGCAAAAGCATAGCCCAACCCACGGCCCAAAGCACTGCCTAACGGCAAACCCCATACTCGGCCCAGCGCGGCGGGAAAACCGCCTACGGTTTTCCCGCCCAAAGAACAAGCACAGCACAGAGCTCATCCCAGTTCTCCGCCCCGTGTCGGCCTCACTGCGGCTCCGCTGGCGCTCCGCCGCTTTTCCGCGCGCCGTTTTTTGTTCGCGCGCTGGCGGAAATCTTATTCAAACGCGCATCACGCGTTCGAATGATTTCCTACTCCAGCGGTCGCGCGCGGTCGAGCTTTGTTACGCCTAAAACTGCTCTGCGCGGGCGGCGTCCGGGTGACCCCGGCGGGACAGAGCGATACTGCGTATCGCTTAATCAGCTCAACCCAATTCTTTATTCGCGCGCCTGCGCGATTCATTCTATTTCGGCTTACTGCCGAAATAGAATGAATCGCTCCTTTAGGCGTGGCGCGCGGTCGAGCTTTGACCCGCCTGAAACTACCCTGCGCAGGCGGCGGACGGCTAATAAGGCAAAGACAACCCTAACAAAACGACCGATGGGCGCCCCGACAGGACGGAGCGATACTGCGTATCGCTAATTTATTTGTTTCGCCCCGTTCTTCGTTCGCGCGCTGGCCGCGAAGCAGCCCCCCAAAAAAAATCCCCCCTCTCCACCACCAACAAACAAAAAACGCCTTGGAATCCATAAAAAGATTCCAAGGCGTTTCATGCGGTGCGGACGAGACTCGAACTCGCGACCCCCTGCGTGACAGGCAGGTATTCTAACCAGCTGAACTACCGCACCCAATCGCAATCCCTACCCCGAGATTGCGGTGCAAAGATAAACACATTTTCTAAAACTGCAAACAACTTTCCGGATTTTATTCCTCACGACGGAAAAACGAAAACTGCACACTCCCGTAACTCCTTCGTTCCCAAAAGTTCGGATAGTCCGAAAAATCTTTCTGCGCCGAATGCTCCAACACAAAAATCCCCCCCTCCCGCACGAATCCACCTCCGAAAACCAACTCCGGCAACTGTTCGACCCCCGGCATATCGTACGGCGGATCGGCAAAAACCACATCGAAACGCTCCGTCCCCGCCATACTCTTCAAGTAGACGAAAACATTGGTTTTAATGCTCTGGATCTGCCCGAAACCGAGCTCCTGAGCCGTCGCCGCAATGAACCGCTGGTGGATCGGATTCATCTCCACCGACACCACCCGTTCCGCCCCCCGCGAAGCAAACTCATAACTGATCGACCCCGTTCCCGAAAAGAGATCCAGCACCTCGACCTCCTCCAGATCGTAGAGATTCTGCAACACATTGAAGAGATTCTCCTTAGCGAAATCCGTCGTCGGCCGCGCCCGGAAATTGCGCGGCGGCACGATCTGCCGTCGTTTGCGAACGCCCCCTACAATACGCATAACTCCCTAACCCGTTGATGATTATAGAATTTCACCTCCCGAGCATCCACCTCGCCGAAATAGCGACCGAAAAACTCCTGCAACCGCCCGACCCCCTCACCCGTCAAAACGATCCGATAGGTCGTAAAGCCGTCGTTTTTGAGCAGTTTCTGGACATAATAGAGCAGCTCCTCCGGCGTATCGACCCGCATCGTCTCAGCCGCATACAACCCCCGATGCGCCACCGTCACATGCGCCACCTCGCCGTCCAACACCACCTGCACGCAATCGTTCGGCGTCGCCTCCAGCTCCAGCAGGAGCGGATGGTAGAACAAGGCCGCCGGATACAACTGCAACAAGACCGCCGCAATCCCCGAATCGACCTGCCAGACCGCCGCCGCCTGCGACGAGATCAGGTTGTTCGACAACGTCGTCATGCCCGGCACGTACATATTGGCCGCCGTCAGGTACTGTTCCGCCCGTTCCGGTTCGAAGAGCGCCTGCGGCACCAGCAGGACATTGTCCGTCGCGCACCCCACGAAGACCCTCCCGAGCGGCGGTGTCGTCGCGGTGAGCATCGGTTCCTGAGCCAGAATCGAGGCCATATCGGTCTCCCGATAAGCCGCCGCCCGCACAATCGCATCGCGCGCATCCACCCCTCTCCCCTCAGCCGCCCGTCCGACATCGAAGACCACAAAAGAAAATCCATTCAGACCGACCTGAATGGATAATTCTCTGTGTCTCAAGTTATGCCGCGCTACGTCCCGCATGGAATAATAAAAAATTTGAGCTGAAGGGCGACTTGTAAAAAGCCGCCCGAATAAGAAGGACAACCGCCTTCGCAAACAGCATCTACTCCCAGTTCCCCGCCTCGTTGGTGGTAGCGGTCAGCGACCCCACCTTCAAACCGTCGGCGCG
Source organism: uncultured Rikenella sp. (assembly GCF_948810725.1). NCBI lineage: Bacteria > Pseudomonadati > Bacteroidota > Bacteroidia > Bacteroidales > Rikenellaceae > Rikenella > uncultured Rikenella sp. Next base: position 3,895 of record NZ_CAQIVA010000044.1, on the reverse strand, counting down.
GCTCAGCGTATTGACCTGATAATCCCGGAAGTTGATCAACTCCTGTTCATCCAAGTCGCCCAGGAAAGTCGGATACTTGGCGAAGACTTCCACCACCGGCACCACCACCTTGGATTCGGTTTCGATCGACGCCGTGTCCATCGCAAACTGCTGCAACCGGCCTGTCGCCTCGATCGAGAACGGGATGTAACGCAGGTTATTGAAATCCCCGCCCAGCGTGTAGAACCGCACGGTATCCTTCACCGCCACCTGAAACTTCTCGCGCCGCACCTGCCCCAAAGCCACCGCCAGCGAGTCGTCTTCCGATCCGGTCGCCCGTTCGAGCACCAGCGAGTCGTTTTCGACAAAAGCGATCAGCGAGTCGAAACTCGGAGTAAACTTCATGTATTTCGCCCGATAAGCCCGCTGCGCCTCGCGCACATCCTTCAAGCGTTCCACCACCTGCGCTTCGCGCTCCTTGCGAATGCGTTCGAACTCCAGCGGCGTGTTGAACAACGAATAGAGCCACCACACCAGTGCCGCGATCGCTGCCAGCAAAAGGACCTGAAGTAGAATTTTTTTCATCTTATGATTTTAGTTTTTAAGTTTGTTTGCGGTTAGCAGCAAAATCCGACCGCGCGAAACACCCGAAATTCCATGTCTCTGAGCCGTCATATTGCGTCCCAAATATACAGTAATTTTGCATTCGAACCAACAGCCGAGCAAAAAAAGTTGATCGACACGCTGGGCGACTACCTCGCCTCGGGCGACGAAAGCGCCGTTTTTCTGATCAACGGATACGCCGGAACAGGGAAAACGACCGTCATCGGCGCCCTGGTCCGCACCCTGCACCGGCTGGAACTTCCGTGCGTACTGATGGCCCCTACGGGGCGGGCGGCGAAGGTCATGGGGCGATATGCCGGCGCCGACGCGCACACGATCCACAAGACCATCTACCGCGAACGGACGGCCGGCGGAGCCGACGGTTCGAAATTCGACCTGAACTTCAACAAATCGAACGACACCCTGTACATCGTGGACGAAGCCTCGATGCTGACCGGCCGTCCGGCCTCCGGCGGCGGAGAGGCGACCCTTTTCGGCTCCGGCGACCTGATCGACGACATGTTCGACTACATCCGACAGGGGCGGAACAACAAAGTGATCCTGGTGGGCGACCAGGCCCAGCTGCCTCCGGTCGGCTACGCCGTTTCGCCGGCCCTGAGCCCGGAGTATATGGCGCGGTACGGCACCGTCTGGAGCCACACCCTCTCCGAAGTGGTGCGCCAGCAGAGCGACTCGGGGATTCTGCACAACGCCACCCTGATCCGCCGCCTGATCGAGTCCGGCACCGCCGACATCCCGCAGCTCGACCTCCGTTTTCCGGACCTCGTGCGCATCGACAGCCGCGAACTGATCGACGAGATCGACACCTGCTACGGCCGCTACGGCCAGTCGGAAACGGCCGTCATCTCGCGCTCCAACAAGCGGGCCAACCACTACAACCAGGGGATTCGGCAAACGATACTGGACTACGAAGAGGAGATCGGCTCGGGCGACATGGTGATGGTGGTCAAAAACAACTACCACTACGTAGAGCTCGACCCGGAGGCACGGATGGACTTCATTGCCAACGGCGACATCGCGCGCGTGCACCGAATTTATCGGACGCGGGAGAAGTACGGCTTCCACTTCGCCTATGCCGAGCTGGAGTTCCCCGACTACGACGACTACCGGCTGGAGTGCTGGCTGCTGTTGGACGTGCTGCACAGCCCCGCCCCGTCGCTGAGCCGCGAGCAACAGTCCCGCCTCTTTCTGGCCGTCGAAAAGGAGTATGCCGACATCACCCAGAAAGGGAAACGGTACAAGGCGGTGATGGCAGACGAATTTTACTGCGCCCTTCAGGTGAAATTCGCCTATGCGATCACCTGCCACAAGGCGCAGGGAGGACAGTGGTCGGCGATTTTTCTGGACATCGTCCTGTTCGGCGAGGAACCCATGACGCTGGAGTTGTTGCGTTGGCTCTACACGGCAGTGACGCGGGCGACCGAACGGCTCTATCTGGTCAACTACGACGACCGGTTCTTCTTAGAAAACGAATAGAGCGGCCCGCAAAACCTGCGGCCGCTCTATTCGATATAGTTAACTCACAAAAACTACTTGCTGAGTTTCTTTTCCTTGATCCGGGCTTTCTTACCGGTCAGGTTACGCAGATAGAAAATTCTTGCCCTGCGCACCACCCCGACTTTGTTGAGTTCGATTTTGCTGATCGTCGGCGAGTAAACCGGGAAGATACGTTCCACCCCGATCCCGTCCGAGATTTTACGGATTGTAAAGGTTTCGGTCGCCCCCGCCCCTCTCCGCTGGAGCACCACACCGCGGAAATTCTGCAACCGCTCCTTGTTACCTTCGCGGATTTTGATCGTTACGGTGATAGTGTCGCCCGCCTTGAAATTGGGGACTTCGGCCGTCTCCTGTTTGAAAGCCTCCTGGGCCACTGCAATCAGATTGTTCTTCATCGTTGAACTGAATCTAAAAGGTTAAAGTGCGGAATGTTACGGTTCCGTAGGGTGGTCGTCCTCCCCGCAGAGGGGAAAAACAAACGGAGTCACTGCCCCGTTATCCGAACGCCGCCCGCCGTCAGAGATTCCTGCACGAAATTCGGCGCAAAAGTAGCGATAAAAACCCAACCGACCAAATCTTCCTCTCGATTTTTCATTCCGGGCGACAACAACAGACCGGTCGTCGGCGCCTCCCCCGAGAGCCCCCTTCCGAAATTTCGCCCCGCCTGCGTTTTGTTCCGACAATATTTGGTAATTTTAGCCCCGTACAAAAGCATCACTACAGCATGTCCGAATCCGCAAGACCCCTCATCTTCGTCACCAACGACGACGGCGTACAGGCCGCCGGCATCGCCGCCCTCATTCGGCTGGCCACCGAATTCGGCGACGTCGTGGCCGTAGCGCCGAACGAGAGTTACTCCGGGATGTCCCATTCGATCACCATGCAGCGTCCGCTGTTCGTGAGCGCCGTGAGCAGCGAGCCGGGACTGGAGGTCTACTCCTGCACCGGCACGCCCGTGGACTGCGTGAAGATCGGTTTCGACGAGATTTTGGGCGACCGGCGTCCCGACCTCGTTCTGTCGGGCATCAACCACGGTTCGAACGCCAACGTCAGCGTCATCTACTCCGGCACGATGGGGGCCGCCACCGAAGCCGCCCTGTACGGCATTCCGTCGATCGGCTTCTCGCTCACCGACCACTCGCCGGCCGCCGATTTTACGGCAGCCGTGCACTATGCCCGCGAGATTCTCGCCCGGACACTGGCCCTGCCGGCGGAACGTCTGGCCGGCCTGTGCCTCAATGTCAACGTGCCCGACATCCCGTTCTCCGACATCCAAGGCATCCGCGTCTGTCGCCAAACGCGCGGCAACTGGCGCGAAGAGTTCGTCCACCGCACCGATCCGCAGAATCGGGACTATTATTGGATGTCAGGCCGGTTCTACAACTTCGAAACCGAGGCGGAAGATACGGACGAGTGGGCCTTGCGACACGGATATGTGGCGGTTGTGCCGGTCCAGATGGACCTGACGGACTACGCCCGGCTCGACACCCTGCGCGACTACCTGAGCCGCCCCGGGCTACCGCGAGAAATCTGACGGCGGACTGAATCGGGCAGGCAGCGAAGGCTCCGTGTGGTCGGCATCGCACAGCAGCGCCAGCAGCACCAACAGCATGATCCTACGTTTCATGACCAGTGCGATCCAGGCCGATTTCCCCAGCTATCGCATCAGCGGTTTTCCGTTGCGTTGCCTCTCGGAATAAACGGGGCTGACACGGCTAATTGGGAGTGCGGCACGCACCGCCCGTCCACGGGACGTGGGGCCCGCACGGCCGACGCGTTCGCGTCATGGCGCGCG
>NZ_CAQIVA010000043.1:0-15612 GCF_948810725.1 uncultured Rikenella sp. | reverse complement strand
CACGGCCAGAGCATCCCGCAGGGATGCGCTCTGAAGTTTTTCTGGTTCTCTTTGTGAACAAAGAGAACAGTACCCTCCCGTAGCCAAAGAACAAGTATAAAAGGCATCGGTTATTTTTCCTTTCGGTTCGGAATATTTACAAATTCCGTTCCAAAACAGGCGCACCGACTCGAAAAAATACGTAGCCGCCGTAAAAAATTACTGCGGTCTTTCAATCAGCACCTTACGCGAAAGTTTCAGCTTGCCCGTCTTCGGATCTACCGCGATGAGTTTCACATCCATCATATCGCCCTCCTTGATCCCCGTCTCTTCCATGGTTTCGAACCGCCGATGGTCGATTTCCGAGATGTGCAGCAAGCCGTCTTTCCCCGGCAGGATTTCGATGAACGCGCCGAACGCCACCACCGATTTCACCTTCCCGTGGTAGATCGTCCCGACCTCCGGCACCGCCGTCATCCCCTTGATCTTGGCAATGGCCGCATCGACCCCCTCTTTATTCGCGCCGAAGACGTCGACCTTGCCGATCTCGCCCTCTTCAGTGATCGTGATCGTAGTCCCCGTCTCCTTCTGCATCTCCTGGATCACTTTGCCGCCCGGCCCGATCACCGCGCCGATGAATTCCTTCGGAATGGTGATCTGTACCATCCGCGGCACATGCGGTTTATAGTCTTCGCGCGGCGCCGCAATGGTGTCCGTAATCTTCCCGAGGATGTGCATACGCCCCTGACGCGCCTGCTCCAACGCCGCCGCGAGCACGTCATAAGAGAGGCCGTCCACCTTGATATCCATCTGCGTGGCGGTAATCCCGTCCGCCGTCCCGGTCACCTTGAAGTCCATGTCCCCGAGGTGATCCTCGTCGCCCAGGATATCCGACAGCACCGCTACCCGATCTCCTTCGGCAATCAGCCCCATGGCAATCCCCGACACCGGTTTTTTGATCTTCACCCCGGCGTCCATCAACGCCAGCGTCCCGGCGCAAACCGTCGCCATGGACGACGAACCGTTCGATTCCAGAATATCGGAAACCACGCGAATCGCATACGGGCAATCCCCCTCGTCCGGAATCATCGGTTTCAAGGCCCGGAAAGCCAGGTTACCGTGTCCGATTTCGCGCCGCGACAGCCCTCTGGCCGGCCGCGCCTCGCCCGTCGAGAACGGCGGGAAGTTGTAGTGCAGCACGAACCGTTCGGTTCCCTCGCGCAACACGTCGTCGATCACCTTTTCGTCGAGTTTCGTCCCGAGCGTCACGGTGGTCAGCGACTGGGTCTCGCCCCGCGTAAAGATCGCCGAGCCGTGCGGCGCCGGCAGATAGCCCACTTCGCACCAGATCGGCCGGATTTCGGTGGTTTTCCGCCCGTCGAGCCGGATCCCGTCGTTGAGAATCATGTTCCGCATGGCCGGTTTCAAGGCATAATCGTGGAAGTACCGCCGAATCATGCTCTCCTTGGCCGCCAGCTCCTCTTCGCCGTACTGTGCGGCGAAATCGGCGAGGTATTGGGTCAAAACTTCGTCGAATTTATCGCTGCGTTCGTGTTTGGGCAACTGACTCTTGGCCACTTCGTACACCTTGTCATAGGTAGCCGCCGCCACGGCATCCCGCAAGGCCGCGTCGTTCTGTTCGTGGCAGTAGGTGCGTTTTTCGGTCTTCCCCACCTCGCGCATCAGTTCGAGCTGCGCCTGACACTGTTTCTTGATTTCGGCGTGGGCGAACTTGATGGCGTCGAGCATCACAGCCTCCGAGACCTCTTTCATTTCGCCTTCGACCATCATGATGTTTTCGTAGGTCGCCGCCACCATGATATCGAGGTCGCACGCCCCGCCTTCCATCTGTGAGAAGGTCGGATTGATGACGAATTCGCCGCCGATCCGCGCCACGCGCACCTCCGAGATCGGCCCGCCGAACGGAATGGTCGAAACGGCCAGCGCCGACGAAGCGGCCAACCCAGCCAGTGCATCCGGCTGAATGTCCGGATCGGCCGAGAGCAAGGTGACGGTCACAAATACTTCGGCGTGGTAGTCGCTGGGAAAGAGCGGTCTCAAAGCCCGGTCGATCAAGCGCGAAACGAGGATTTCGTAATCCGACGGCCGTGCCTCGCGCTTCAGGAAACCACCCGGAAAGCGCCCGTTGGCGGCATATTTCTCTTTATACTCGACCGAAAGCGGCATGAAGTCGACGTCTTCTTTGGCATCCTTCGCCGCCACGACGGTCGCGAGCAGCATGGTATCGCCCTGCCGCACGACCACGGCTCCATCGGCCTGTTTGGCGAGTTTGCCGGTTTCGATTTCGATCGTCCGGCCGCCGCTCAGCTCGATATTCTTTTTGGTTGCGTTGTAATACATGGTTTTTTCCTTGAAAATTCGGGGACTAAGTTACAAAAAAAACGCCCCCTGCAAATATAGCGAGGGGGTGATTCGTAAAAAAACAGGCGGTTTCTCTGCCGAGGACAGAAAAACCGCCTTGTTTTATAACAAAAATACGACTTGCGCCGGAATGGCCCGAATTACTTACGCAGCCCGAGCGCCTTGACAATGGCCCGATAGCGTTCGATGTCGTTTTTCATCAGGTAGTCGAGCATGCTGCGCCGTTTCCCGACGAGTTTCAGCAGCGACCGCTGGGTGTTGTAGTCGTGTTTGTGTTGTTTGAGGTGTTCGGTCAGGTGCGCGATCCGGAAGGAGAAAAGCGCGATCTGGCTCTCCGGCGAACCGGTGTCGGTAGCCGATTTCCCATAGTTCTGAAACAGTTCCTGTTTCTTCTGGGTGTCGATGTAGTTGCTCATGTAATTATACGGTCTATTAATTAAAAGCAGGGCAAAGGTAGGGTTTCTTTGGAGGATTTCCAAGATTCCGCAGAAAAAAACAGCCTTCCCGGCCCATCGCCTACGGAATATAGACTTCCAGCAACTTCCCGCTCCCCCGCAGCACGATCTCGTTCAATTCGGCCGGCACAAGCACTGTCTCGCCCTTAGCGATCGTCTCCGTTCCGCCGTCGTAGGCCAGCTCCAACTGCCCTTCCAGGCAAACATAGATCACGAACGAGTCCAATGCGGCGTAATCCCGCACCGCTTCACCCGACACGATCAACGAGCTGGTCTGAAAATAGGGACATTTTTCGAGGGTCACCGGCGCATTCACCTGCGGAGCGGCCACGGTCTTATAATCCGACCGGGATTTATATTCGATCGCGTCCAAAGCCAGTTCGGTGTGCAGTTCTCGCCCCTTTCCGGTCTTCGGATCGACGCGGTTCCAGTCGAAAACCCGATAGGTAATATCCGAAGTCTGCTGAATCTCAGCGATCAACAGCCCTTTCCCGATGGCATGAATCGTACCGGCCGGAATGAAATACGAATCGCCGTCTTCGACTTTGTAAGCGGTCAGCAGCTCTGCCAGCCGCCCGGCGTTCAGATATTCGAGGTATTTCGCCCGATCGACCGGCTGGTTGAATCCCAAATAGAGCTGCGCTCCGGCTTCATGTCCCACCACGTACCACATCTCGGTCTTTCCGAACGACTGGTGCCGCTCGGCGGCCAGTTCGTCGTCCGGATGCACCTGAATCGAGAGGTTGTCGTCGGCGTCGATCAGTTTGATCAGCAGCGGAAATTCCTCACCGTACCGTTCGAATACTTTGTCGCCGACCAAATCTCCCATATAGATCTCGGTGAGCTCCTGCAAGTTATTCCCTTTGAGCTGACCATTGGCTACGACGGATATATCGCCGTCTACGCCGGAAAGTTCCCAACTCTCGCCGATTTTCTCTCCGGCGGGAAGTTGCTTGCCGAATGCGGTCTCGATCTTCCGACCGCCCCAAATACGCTCTTTGTAAATGGGCTTGAATTTCAACGGATAAAGCATAACTCTCCTCTATTTTTAATTCTTCGTTATCTGTACCTTATCAGGAGGGTACTGTTCTTTTTAACTTCGCTGCGCTCGTTTTCCTCCTCGCCGCTCGGCAATTTGCAAACTATGTTTGCATTGCTCTTGCTGGCAGCGTCGGTTGTGAACAAAAAGAACAAAAAAAACTTTAGACGGATGCTGACGCATCCTCCAGCTGCCGGCGGCCAGGTTCTTGGACTCTTCTTTGGGCCGGAAGTTGTAGCGCGTTAATGCGAGCCAAACTTTGGTCGCGCTACAACCCCGACCCAAAAGCAATCACGAAGATTGAGGACTGCGGAGCCTAAGGCGTAGCGTAGCTATCACGAAAGTCTTTTGGGTACCTTTTCTTCAGAAAAGGTACGGTTCCATGCGGGCAGACACAGATAATCGAACGATTAAAACGAGCGCCCGGCCCCGCCGCCGCCCGTTCGTCCGCCCCCGAAACCGCCGAAGCCTCCCGATCCCCCACCGAAGCCACGGCCAAAGATCGGAGGAAACATCATCGGCCTGCCCCGATAAACTCGCCGACCACCATTTCCACCCCGTCCTCCTGTATTCGAATCGTCATCATCCGATCCTCCTTTTTTATAGGAACGGATCAGCAGAATCACGATCCAAAACACCACCCCCGCCGTCAGTATCCACGTCGCCCCGTCCCAAAACCCCGGCTCCCGTTCCACCTGCCGTGCCGTGTATTCTCCGCGCACCGCCGCCCGAATCGCCGCCGTACCCGCCGCCACCGCAGCGTAATAATTCGGCGGATCGAACTGCAAATACGGAATCATCTCGTCATCGATAATCCGCCCCGCCGTGATATCCGGCAACGCCCCCTCCAGTCCGTACCCCACCGCAATAAACATCTCGCCCCGCCCGTACCGGTTCCGCGGCTTGACCAGCAGCACCACCCCGTTGTCGTGCTCGCGGGAGCCGACACCCCACTGTTCCAGAATCCGCGTGGCATACTCCGCCGCCGGGTAACCGTCGAGGTCGGTGACCGTCACGACCGCGATCTGCGTCGAAGTCGCCGCATCGAAAGCCGCCAGGCTATCCTCCAGCACGCGCTGCTGCTCCGGCGAAAAGAGGTGGGCATAGTCATTCACCAGCCGCGGCGGTGACATCGGTTTCGGAACCGCCTGTCCGCGCACACCGCCCGCCGCCAGCAGAAAAACACCCGCCAGCGCCAGTCCCCAACGCTTTATCCGACCGCCCGTCATACTACACATCCTCCGGGAAGTCGATTAAAATTCCACTTTCGGGGCCTTGTCCGCCCCCGCCTCCGCCGCGAAGAAAGTTTTCGGCGTAAAACCGAACATCCCGGCGATCAGATTGCGCGGAAACTGCTGTACATAAACGTTATACGCCTGCACCGCATCGTTATACCGCCTGCGTTCGGTCGCAATCCGGTTCTCCGTCCCCTCCAGCTGGGTCTGCAAATCGGTGAAATTCCGGTTCGCCTTGAGGTCGGGATAGGCCTCCGAAACCGCCATCAGCCGGCTCAACGCCGAAGACAACTCACCCTGCACCTGCGCATATTTGGCCAAGGTCTCCTCGTTCAAGTCGTTGAAGTCGATCCGCACCTGCGTCGCCCGGGCCCGCGCATCGATCACCCCTTCGAGCGTCGCCTTTTCGTGGGTGGCATATCCTTTGACCGTAGCCACCAGATTCGGAATCAGGTCGGCCCGGCGCTGGTATTGGTTCTCCACGTTGGCCCACTGTGCCGCCACCTCCTGGCTGCGTTCCACCAACCCGTTGTAATTCCCTTTGACCCAGCTGTAAATACCGGCCGCTATCACCACGATCGCCCCCAGCACGATAATCAATATCCAATGTCCTTTTTTCATCGTTTCGTTCGTTTTTGAGTTCTACAAATATAGGGAGAATAATTCGACGAAAAGCATAGCAATTATCAAGTACAATAAAATTCGCATTCCCAAAATCCATTCTATGAATTACACACTACAAATTCTATATATCCTAAAGAGAGATTACACCCCCCCAACCAACCTCTGTAACAAAAAATCATAATCTCTTTCTATGTGTCGTATTTACTTTATTCCTTTGTAAAAATCACTGTAAGCTATGCGGTTTTTCTTAACCATTGGAGCTTGTTTGTTGCTTTTCGGTTGCACGCCCGGCCCCGAGCAGCGCTGGGGCGAAGAACGGTGGGACACGACGACGAATTACCGGTTGACTGCCGAAATCGTGTCGTGGGACCGGCCGATCTACGGGGAGGGTGATTTCCTGTTCGCCGGCGACCTTCTGATTTTCGAGGGAGCGACCGACGACGCACTGTTCTCGGTTTACCGGTCGAAACACGACTCTCTGCTGTTTCTAGGTTCGTTTCTACGACAGGGGCGCGGCCCGTGGGAGGCGACCGATGCGGAGGCCTTCTATTTTCCGAACTCCCAAACACTCGTCGCAGTCGCTTACAATCCGCTGGGACATTCGATCCGCATCCCGCTGGATTCGGCGGCACGGTTGTTCGACCTATCGAGTTGGACGGAAGAACGTTACGGCGAAACGAATCCTATCCCGGCCTACGAACTCGTGCCGATCGACGACACCCTCTGCATCGCCCAGACGTTCGACGGGCACAACAGTCTCTTCTCGCTGTACGACACCCGCCGCGAAACGTGGGAACCGCTGGATATTCCCTATCCGGACGACCGCGGTTCCATGCCCTATGGGCAACGGGCAGAAGCCTATATAGGTAGTGTTGCAAAGCATCCGACACGGAATCGGTTCGCCTATTCCAATGCCAATTCGAAATTGGTCTTGTTGTTTGATCTCGAAGAGGGAAAAGCGCAGCAAATCGAGCGGCCTTTCTGCCAGATTCCCGAATATGAACCGCAGGGGCGCGACCGGGTTCGTTTTACGGCGAACCACGACAACGGTTATCAATTGAGTGTCACCGGGAGAAGGATCTACTGTGCAGACCCGCGGATTGACCGCCTCGATCGGGAGGCATCGATCGCGCGGAACGGCTATGGCGCAGGCTACGTTCGAGAAATTTTCGTGATGGATTGGAACGGACGACCACTGGCAACCTATTCGTTGGATCGGCCGGTCTGTTTTCCGACAATATCGCCGGACGACCGCTATCTGTATGCGTTCGCGCTGAACGACAAGACACTGGAGGGGTATCTCGTGAGATTCGAATTACCGAACTAAAACAAACTTAACTTTATCGTTATGAACAGAAACACCATTATTAATGTACGACAAGTACATTGATCATTGGAATTGCGTTAGCAAGTCATTTCTATTTTAAAGAAGTAGCGTCCTCAATTCCAACAAACTATTTGACTTTAAAAAATTTGGAAGCTTTAGCTGTAACCGAATTTTACTTAGATATTGATGTAACTATTCCGTATAAAGAACAAAAGAAAGCAAAATGCGTCGAAAGGTTTTACGATGCAAATGGCAACTTCATAGGAACAGAGATTTTCAGGAATCAAATTAGAGGTAATTAAAACACTACAACCATGAGAATCAAGTTAATTCTCATGGTTTTAACACTGACAACTATAGCCGGAGGTAGTTGTTTTTTGTACAAAAAAGCTTATACGAATTCTCAAAGAATAAACTTACAGAACTTAACTTTAGAGAATATCGAAGCTATGTCCTCTACACTTGATATTGAAGGAACACAAATTCCATGTTCTCCTCAACCGAATGCTATTTGCTATTTCAGGGTCTGGAATGCCGAAGGGAAGTACATAGGAAGTAGTAAATGGAAAAATCACATTAACGCAGCTCTTTAGATTCAATTAGGTATCTAAATTAAGAATATGCGCGCCGGCCTCTTCTTGTCCCGAAGAGGCCGGCGCGCATATTTTTCCCGAACCGCAGCTACAGTTTGAGCAGCGCCTCCAGGTTGTGGAAACGGTTGTGATAATCCTCCATCGACCGCCGAATCACCTCTTTGGCCTCGTCGGCGCCATAAATGTGGGTGATCTCGACGTTCCGCTTAGCACCCGGCAAGTCCTTATAGGTCAGGAAGTAGTGCCGCAGACGCTCCACCACCAACGGCGGCAGTTGCGACACGTCGTCGACATTGCCGTAAACGGCATCGTGCTTCAGCACGGCGATAATCTTGTCGTCGGCCTCGTCGTGGTCGATCATCCGGATCCCACCCACCGGCTTGGCATGAACGAGGATATCGCCGTGCGTGATGGTCTTCTCGGTCAGCACGCAAACGTCCACCGGGTCGCCGTCGCCGTGGATGTCGGTACGCTGCAAGGCTTCGTTGCTGAGCTGGGCCACGAGCTCGCCGCTATAGCTCTGGGGCAGAAAACCATACAGGGCGGGGACGGTATTGGAATATTTCTGGGGCCGGTCGATAAAAAGGTAACCGGATTCCTTATCGACTTCGTACTTGACGGTGTCGGTCGAAACGATCTCGATAAAACAGGTCACCTTATCGGGTGCTTCGTCGCCGATATTCACGCCGTGCCATGGATGGGATTTGTAACGCAATCCCATCAACTGACCCACAATCGGGTCCATCAATTTCGACATATTAATCTGTTCTTTATATTCATTCTATTATTTGTACTTGCCCTGTATAGAACCGTACCTTTTCTGAAGAAAAGGTACCCAAAAGACTTTTGGAGGATGCTTACGCATCCTCAAGCTGCCGACGGCCCAAGTCTCGGTTGGTTGGGCTGTGGTTTTCCGGCGTAGCGCGCTAAATAATTGGGCATGATACCCTAAGCGCGCTCGCCGAGAAAACCCAGCCCGACAGACTCGCGAAGACTGAGGACTGCGGAGCCTGAGGAGTAGCGTAGCTATTATGAAAGTTCTTTGCGCCGCTTTCTTTCAACCGACGCTGCCAGCGAGCGTAATGCAAACGCAGTTTGCAAATTACCGAGCGGCGAGGAGGAACCGAGTAGCGTTCCGAGAGCAGAGACCGTTTACGGGCTATGCCGAGGTAGCACGAGGAAGCCGAAGGCAACGCGAAGCCAACAAGCGGCAGTTCCATGCGGGTAGACACGGTAAACGAACGATTAAAAATTACAATGTATGTTCCGCGAGGAAGCGTTCGCACTCCAGCGCCGCCATACAGCCCGACCCCGCCGCCGTGATCGCCTGCCGATAGCGCGGATCCTGCACATCCCCCGCCGCAAAAACACCCGCCACATTCGTCTGCCCATGATGCGTGATGATGTATCCCTGTTCGTCCAGTTCGAGTTGCCCCGCCACCAGCTCCGTATTCGGATGGTGGCCGATCGCCAGAAATATACCGTCCACATCGACCCTCCGTTCCGCCCCCGCCGTCGACTCCAGCAACATCCCCGTCACCCCGTTCTCGTCTCCCAGCACCTCGCGCATGTTGTGTTCGAAGATCACCTCAATGTTCGGCGTCGTGAAGACCCGTTCCTGCATCGCCTTCGACGCCCGAAGATAATTCTTGCGCACCACCAGATAGACCTGCCGGCACAGCGACGCCAGATAAGTCGCCTCCTCGCACGCCGTGTCTCCCCCGCCGATCACCGCCACATCCTTTTTGCGGTAGAAAAACCCGTCGCACGTCGCGCACGCCGAGACCCCCATCCCCCGGAACTTCTGTTCCGACGGCAGCCCGAGGTACTTCGCCGACGCCCCCGTCGCGATAATGACCGTTTCGGCCCGCAGCGCCGTCGTTCCGCCGTCGATCTCCACCGCGAACGGGCGCGCGCTCAGGTCGAGCTTCGTCACCACCCCGAACCGCACCTGCGTCCCGAAGCGTTCGGCCTGTTTCTTGAGGTCTTCCATCATCGCCGTTCCGGAAATCCCCTCCGGATAGCCCGGAAAATTCTCGATTTCGGTCGTCGTCGTCAGCTGCCCTCCCGGTTCGATCCCCTCGTAAACCACCGGCGCGAGGTTCGCCCGGGCCGCATAGATCGCCGCCGTATAGCCCGCCGGCCCGCTGCCGACAATCAGACACTTAATAGATTCACTCATAACTGTTTGTGCGTTTTATTCGTTTCACGATCCGCCGTTGTCGCATTTACGAAGACAAAGTTAGCGATTTTCGGGTTTACTCCTCCCCTCCGGTTCGAATGATTCGGTCTATCAGGCGCTCTGCCGTCTCCGCCGGGTCGTCTCCCCTCAGTTCGATATCCGGTTGCGTCCGCGTTTCGCAACTCCCCCACCACTCGGCTCATCGTTTCGTAAAACGACCGGTCGTCCGACGTTTGTTCTATTTCCGCCCGATGCGAAGTCTCTCAACAGGTGTACCATTATCCATACTCGCCTGAAAATAAATATTTTGCCAAAACAGAGCAAAACAAAAATGTCTATTTTTTGGACATCGGATCGTAAAGATAGGGATTTTACAGCCCGCGTCGAGAACGGATAAAACGAAGTACCGACAACCGATTACACCCGGGTTTCACTATCTTTGCAACGTGGAAAGATTTTCTCATAGAAATTCGAAAGGTATTCGGCTGGCATACTGGCTGATCGGAGCCGTATGGCTGGGGACGGCAGGTTGCGCCCCGAAGCTGGCTCCGGTGGCGACCACCGGACTCCTGACACGCTCGTTCGACAACTACTCGCAATCGACCGTCGTGCGCAGCGAGCGGCTGATGACCGAGACCCGCAGCGAAGCGCCCACTCCGAGCCGTATCCCGAAACAGGAGTACACCCGGGGGCCGCGCAGCAACAACGAAGGGACGCTCGCCCGGTCGCAAGCCGAGGTGATCGCCCCGCGGAGCTACGTGACCCAGCCGGTACCGTCGGCAACGCCGTCGGTACCCGTACCTAAACGGACACGAAGTCAGCTGCGACAAGAGGCCCGGCTGCGGGCCCAGGAGCAGCGGGCGGCGGCAGAACGGGACAACGAACCGGTGAGGCCGGTGCGGGGCGGATTGGGGATTCCGAAAGCCACCGAAGCATCGGCGGCTCAGATAAAAAATATTTCATTCGTCACCCGCCGGGCGGCTTCGCCGGAACCGACTCCGCCGCCGGCACCTAAGCAGGAGGAAGCCCCGCAACCCGCTCCCGAAGCTGCGGCGCAGCAACCCGTACAAACTCCGGTTCAAACTGCGACGGCTGCTCAGACGACCGTTCGTCCGCCTCGGCAACAACAAGTGTCGGGGTCGGTGACGCAAGTGTCGGAGGTGACGCCGACTTTGACCGCCAGAGAGCAGCGGGCATTGGACAAACGGCGCAAGGCGGAGGCCCGGCGCCTGCTGGCCGAGCGTCAGGCACAGGCCAAAGCGGCGGAAGCGGCCAAGGCAGAACAGCAACGGGCGATGATGGCGGCGAATACGCAGCGACGAGCTCAACCGACGGACACGGAAACGGACGACGAGCATACGACTCCGGAAGAACCTGCCGCACAGGAGAATGCCGCAGATTTACAGACGGAACAGGCTTTACAGACGAGCGCTCCGCAAGACGCCGCGCAAAATTCGGAGGATTCGGAGCTTTCGGCTTTGGCGCGTGCGCTGACCATGCCGGACGCAACGGTGCGGGACAAACCGGTACCGACGTTCATCAACACGCCGAAGGAGGAAAATACGGTCGTAGACGAAGCGGAGGTGGCGGCGGCGGAAGGGACGGTCACGGCGACCGCTCCGCCGGTGCACCAGTTCCAACCGAACGAAACGGAACACGTCAAATTCTCGTATTACGATCCGTTCGGCAAGGGCAACAACCGTTTTATCGTGGTACTCAACGAACAACGGTTCTGTTACCCTTATCGGGGCCGGTTCCTGTCGGGATACGGGCCGCGGGGACGGGGCGTGCACACGGGGGTCGATATCAAAGGGGTGAAAAACGACACGGTACGGGCGGCGTTCGCCGGAACGGTGCGCATGTCGAAGCTCTACAGCGGATACGGCAACTGTGTGGTGATCCGGCACAAGAATGGTTTGGAGACGCTCTATGCACACAACACGCGCAATCTGGTGCGGGTGGGCGATGTGGTACGGGCGGGCGACGCGATCGGTCTGATCGGACGGACGGGACGGGCAACGACGGAGCATTGCCATTTCGAGGTGCGGGTACAGGGACAGCACATCAATCCGGCCCTGGTGATCGACTACCACAACCACCGGTTGCAGAACGGGGTGCTCTCGGTGACGAAGCAGGCCAACGGACGCATCGTGGCGCAGAACCGGGCGAGCGGTCTGGCTCCGTCGCAGGCGACGGATCGGGAGGACACGAGCTCGGCAGGCAGCAGCACGTCGAGCCATACCGGCAAAACGGCGACGGCCGCTTCGACAACGACGACTTATACGGTACGGTCGGGGGATACGCTGTGGGGGATTGCCCGGCGTTTCGGCACGACGGTATCCAACCTTTGCGCGCTGAACAACCTGAACCGGGAGGCGACGCTGCCGTTAGGCAAAAAGCTGAAAATTCGATAGAAGGGCTGCGACGGTTCGGTCGCACCACGGTTTTATATGCGGTCGGTGTCAGTACGCCGGCCGCAACTGTTTTTCGAGGATTTGGCCGAGGCTGAACAACCGGCACAACCGCAACCGCAGCGGGTGGCTTTGCCTCGCACTCTCCGCACGGCCCACACGGCTCCTATCACGGCGCACACTCCGACCACAATCCATACTATCGTCTCCTGGGTCATCTCTCTATTCTATTATTTGATCGATTTCTCGCACGCAGTTCTTTGTGCCGGATAGAACCGTACCTTTTCTGAAGAAAAGGTACCCAAAAGACTTTTGCAGAGGTCGTCCCGTTGGGACGACCACGGGTTATCTCCGCCTTGTTTCGTTGGGCTGTGGTTTTCCGGCGCGGGCGCATTGGGGTAATACTCGCATTATAGCGCCCCGCCGAGAAAACCCAGCCCAACCTACCGGGCAGACACGGCCAGAGCATCCCGTAGGGATGCGCTCTAAAGTTTTTCTGGTTCTCTTTGTTCACAAAGAGAACAGTACCCTCCTGTAAATAAAAACGGGGTACAGAAAATCGAGGAATTAAAAGAAGTGCGAGCCGATCTGGTAGACCGCGCACGAAACCACCCACGCCAGCCCCGTCGTATAGAGCACCGAAAAGAGCGCCCACCGCCAGCCCGCCTCCTTTCGGATCGCCGCCACCGCCGCCACGCAAGGAAAATACAACAAGATGAACAACATCATCGTATAAGCCACCAGCGGCGTATAGACCGGCTGCCCCGCCAAAGTCCCCGACATATGCCGCTGCGCCCGCAGACTCCGCACCAACTGCCGGTCCACCTCGCCCGCCTCCTGCGCCAAAGCCGCCTCTTCCGCCCGCCACACCTCCTCGCCGCCGCCAGCCGCACCACCCGTTACCGCGACCTCCGCCGGACGATTCAACACCGCCATCGTGCTCACCACAATCTCCTTCGCCGCCAGACCGCTCAACAGACTTACCCCGATCTTCCAGTCGAAACCCAACGGCCGCATCGCCGGCTCCACGGCATGCCCCAACCGCCCGATATAGGAGTGTTCGGCCTGCCATTCCGCCAGCTCCGACGGCGCAAGAGCCGCCTCCTGCTCCGCCGTCGGCCTCGGATAGTGTCCCAACGCCCAAATCAACACCGAAGCCACCAGAATCACCGTCCCCATCTTTCGCAAATACTGCGACCCCTTATTCCACATATGCCGTACGACACTGCGCGCCGTCGGAATCCGATACGGCGGCAACTCCATCACGAAAGGCGCCTCGGCCCGATGGAACAGCAACCGTTTGAGCACCACCGACGAAAGAACAGCCACCCCGATCCCGATCACATAGATCGACATCAGCACCAGCCCCTGCCCCGTCGGGAAAAAAGCCGAAATCAGCAACACATAGACCGGCAACCGGGCCGAACACGACATAAACGGCAGAATCAGCATCGTCAGTATGCGATCTTTGCGACTCTCCAGCGTCCGCGTAGCCATAATCGCCGGCACGTTGCACCCGAACCCCATCAGAAGCGGGATGAACGACTTGCCGTGCAGCCCGATCCGGTGCATGAAACGATCCATCAGGAAAGCCGTCCGAGCCATATAGCCCGTATCCTCCATCAGCGAGATAAAGAAGAAGAGAATCAGTATGTTGGGCAAAAAGACGATCACGCCCCCCACCCCGCCGATCACCCCGTCCACCAGCAACTCGCGCAGCGGCCCCTCGGCCATCGCGCCGGAGACCCAGCCGCCGAGCCACTCCACCCCGCTCTCCATCCATCCGGCCGGAATGCCGCCCAGCGTAAACGTCGCCTCGAACATCAGCCACATCAGCAGAAAAAAGATCGGAAACCCCCAGAAACGGTGGGTCATAATGCGATCTATTCGCGTCGCCTTCCGGTTTTTATCCCCCGTCCCGGGCACGAAAGTCTCCTCCAGCGCCCCCGCGATAAAACCGTACCGCGCATCCGCTATCACCGTCTCGACCGAATCGTTGTAGAGTCGCTCCAAACGGGCCGTTTCCCGCTCGACCGCCTGACGAATCTCGTCGAAATTGGCCACTCCGTCCAGCAGGGAAAGGGTCTCGCGATCGCCCTCCAACAGTTTGATAGCCAGGTAACGCGACGAATAGCGCGCCACAATGTCGCAGTTCTGCCAAATCAGGCTCTGAAGCGCCCGAATGCTGCACTCGATCTCCTCGCCGTAGTGGACATGGATGTGACGCACCATCGGCTCGTTGTCCTCGAAAACGGCGATGACGCGGTCGAACAGGGCGTCGATCCCCTCGCCTTTCGACGCCACGGTAGGCACGATCGGAATCCCGATCATCCGCCCCAAAGCCTCGTAATCGAACCGCGCTCCGCTCCGCTCCAGCTCGTCGTACATGTTCAGGGCGATCACCACCTTGAGGTTCATGTCGATCAGCTGGGTGGTCAGGAAGAGGTTACGCTCCAGATTCGAAGCGTCGACGACGTTGATCACCACGTCGGGCATCTGCTCCAGAATATGCCGCCGCACGTAGAGCTCTTCGGGGGTGTATTCGGTGATGGAGTAGGTTCCGGGCAGATCGGACAGGCGGAGCGTATACCCGGCCTGCCGGGCGGTCGCCTCTTTGGCTTCGACGGTCACGCCGCTGTAGTTTCCGACGCGTTCGTGCGAGCCGCTGGCGAGGTTGAAGAGCGAGGTTTTGCCGCAATTGGGATTGCCGACCAGGGCGACCTGGATGGTTCGTCCGGCTTCGTGAAGGAAGCGGTTGGCGATCTCGTCGGTCTGCAAGACCTGAGCAAGGGCTGTCCCGCTGGCGGAGGCGGTCGAGGCGTCAGGAGCGGTCGAGATTTCGATTCGCTCGGCTTCGCTACGGCGCAGGGCGATATGATACCCCATGATCTCGTATTCGACGGGATCCATCAGCGGGGCATTCTTAATGACGGTCACCCGTTTGCCGCGCACGAAGCCCATCTCGGCGATGCGCTTGCGGAACGAGCCGTGACCGCGGACTTTGACGATGACGCCGCTCTCGGAGGTGGAGAGCTCCGACAGGGGGCGACAAATCGATTCGTTTTCCATATGGGTCGATAGCGAGGAGCAAAGATAACGATTTCCTCTCCTCTTCGGGATACAAATTTAGGGGATGTACGGCTGGGTATAAATCCCTTTTTCTGGGGAGATCGGGAGTTAAACCTCCCTCTTTCGGGGGATTCGGGGAGAGGTAGTCGGGTTTTCCTTCAGCCGGGAAAGCGCATGACCGCCTCGGCACTTTTTTCCGCGCGGATACAAAAAAGAGAGACAGATGCGATAAAAAGCATCTGTCTCTCTCTGGAGCGGAAGACGAGGTTCGAACTCGCGACCCTCAGCTTGGGAAGCTGATGCTCTACCAACTGAG
>NZ_CAQIVA010000042.1:0-15930 GCF_948810725.1 uncultured Rikenella sp. | reverse complement strand
AAGTCCATCTTGATGAGCCCGGCATCCTCCACCAAACTCCCCTCGTACTGCACCACAAAGAGCTCCGCATCCTTGGCTGTGGAAATCGGCGCGAATTTTTCGAGGTCGTCCTGCCCGATGATAATGCCGCAGGCATGCACCCCGGTCTGCCGCACCGACCCCTCCAGTTTTTCGGCATAGCGCAGCGTATCCCTCACCAACGGATTCTCCGACTCGCGTTCCGCCGCCAACTCCGGCACCTCCTTGTAGGCCTTTTCAAGCGTCGTCCCCGGCTTTTCCGGCACCATCTTCGACAGCCGGTCGCTCTCCTGCAACGGCAGCTTCTGCACCCGCGCCACATCTTTGATGGAAGACTTCGCCGCCATCGTCCCGAAGGTGATGATATGCGCCACCCGCTTCTGTCCGTACTTCTGCACCACATAGTGCATCACATCCTCGCGCCCGTCTTCGTCGAAGTCGATATCGATATCGGGCAGCGAAATCCGCTCCGGATTGAGGAAACGCTCGAACAGCAAGTCGTATGCGATCGGGTCGATATTGGTGATTTTCAAGCAGTACGCCACCACAGACCCCGCCGCAGAGCCACGCCCCGGCCCCACCGAAACCCCGATTTCCCTCGCCGCCCGGATAAAGTCCCACACGATCAGAAAGTAGCCCGGAAACCCCATCCACTCGATCGTCTTGAGTTCGAAATCGATCCGTTCTCTGATCGCCTCCGTCAATTTATCTCCCGAATACCGCCGTTCCGCCCCCTGCCATACGATATACCGCAGGTACAAATACTGCCGCGCCGTCAAAAGCAGCTCCGCCACCTGTTCGTCGATCGCTCCGATCTCCTGCTCCGAAGCGCAGGCATCGACGCGCGCCTGCATCGCCTGAAGCTCCTCCGGTTTATCCTTATATATCTTCCCGAGCCCCACCGCGATCGACTCCTTGAGCGGCGCCAGCTCCACCACGAAGTCGTCCGGCAAGAGGAAGTTCGGCATGTACGGCTTGTGACTCAGCGAATACTCCTCGATTTTGTCCACAATCTCCTGCGTCGTCGCGAGCGCCTCCGGATGATCCGGAAACAGGGCCGCCATCTCCTCATAACTCTTGAGGTACTCCTGCCCCGTATAGCGCATCCGCTGCGGGTCGTCCAGATCGCGCCCCGTGCTGAGACAGATCAGCCGGTCGTGCGCCTCGGCATCCTCCGCCAGAATATAGTGGACGTCGTTCGTGGCGATGTATTTGATTCCGTACTTCTCGGCCAGTTTCAACAGCACTTTATTGACCATCACCTGATGGTCGTAGACCTTCTCATCCCGTGTCGGATCGCCGGTTTTGTGGGCTTGCAACTCCAGGTAGTAGTCCTCGCCGAACAACTCCCTGAACCACCGCACCGCCTCATCGGCCCCCGCCATATCTCCCCGCATGATGAGCTGCGGAATTTCGCCCCCCAGACAGGCCGAGCAGCAGATAATCCCCTCGTGGTACTTTTCGAGCAGTTCCTTGTCGATCCGCGGATTGTAGTAGAACCCTTCCGTCCACGCATACGACACCAGTTTGATCAGATTATGGTATCCCTCCAGATTCTTGGCCAGCAGGATGAGGTGGTGCCCGCTTCTGTCCTCCTTATCGGTCTTTTCGAACCGGTTCCGCGCAGCCACGTAGACCTCGCACCCGAGAATCGGTTTGATCCCGGCCGCTTTCGCCGCCCCATGAAACTCCTTCACGCCGAACATATTCCCGTGGTCGGTGATGGCCAACGCCCCCATCCCCAGCTCTTTGGCCCGGGCGAGCAGCTTTTTGATAGCCGCAGCGCCGTCCAGAATGGAATATTGCGTATGTACATGAAGGTGAGTAAATTCCGACATTGAAAGCGATCTTTTTTCTCTTGCGAGGGGTGTTTACAAAGATAACCTTTTCCACGACGCCACAACCGAGAGGAAGAGAAAAAATCCGTTTCGGCCGGGGTAAAAAATCCGCTTTTCGCTCAGCGTCACCTCTCTGCGTTTCCTGCTTCCGTTTCGCCCCGGGCTACCGCGACGGAGGTTACAATGGCATTTACGGGGCATTGGGCGGCATCGGCGGCGAAGGCACCACCTGGTCTGCATCCACAAACAGCTCGAATGGTGTACGTTTATATTTCGATGTCATGATCCTCAATTCCAACACCTCGCATCACCGCAGTTACGGTTTTCTGTTGCGTTGCCTCTCGGAATAAATGGGCGCACTGCGTCTTTTAATGGCAGCCTCTACCCTACTTTGGTTTGACCTTGAGCGGACGGATGTTACGCATCCTCCAGTTGCCGACACCCCAAATCGCAAGACAGCCTCCACCCCACGCATCACCCAAAGTAACTGTCACCCCCACAAAAGAAACAGCCCGGAACGACCGAAGTCGCCCCGGGCAGAAAAAGGCCCTCTTCCCCAAACTATACCAGCCGCCGCACCAACTCCTCACGATCGCCATACAGATAGTCGATCAACGGAATCTCGATCATCGTATACGCCCCCGGTTTCTGGAGCAGCGACGCCCGCGCCGAACCCACCATAATCTGAGCCGTCAGCGCCGGATTGTTGATACTCATATTGAACTCGAACCGCTGATTCGGCGTACAGCCCGACACCCCCTTGCGCGTCAGGTTCACCCCATGCCCCATGTCCAGTAGCGCATCCACCGACTCCACCTGCATCACATGCGTTTCGTCGTGCACGAAATAGGGATCCGCCTTGATCGCCGCCGCCACCTTCGCAAAATCATGCCCCTCTTCGACCTCGATATAGACCATCCGGCGATGGATCCCCGTTCCCGTCGGAATCGTCATCGACAACGCCGCCCTGACCCCCTCGACCGCCTTGACCGCCACCGTGTGCCCCATGCTCATCCCCGGCCCGAAGTTCGTATAAGTCAGCCCCTTCGGCGCACACACCTCCATCAGCGCCCGCACCATCGAATCCGTCCCCGGATCCCACCCCGCCGAGAGCACCGCCACCGACCCGCTGCGCCGGGCCGCCGTGTCCAGCGCCCGCCGCGTCGAGACGATCTCCGTGTGGATATCGAAACTGTCCACCGTATTGATCCCCAAGGCCAACGCCCGTTCGGCATACGCCTGCGCACTGCGGCTCGGCGTACAGAGAATCGCCACCTGTACATCCTTCAGCGCCTCCAGCTCGCTCACCACCGGATACCCCGCCAGCTCGGCCGGCACATTCGACGCATCGCGCCGCACCACGCCTGCCACCTCGAAATCCGGCGCCGTCTGCAACGCATCCAGCACATACCGCCCGATATTTCCGTATCCGACAATCGCCGCTCTGATCTTTTTCATAGTCTGTCTGTGTGATTTTGATTTTCGTGGTGCAAAGAAAGCGAATCCGCCCCGTTTCTCCATGCTCCGAAGCGCAAAAAAAGTTATCTTTGAGTCGGACAAAACTCCCGATCCATGTCTATGATCTTCAAATTCAGGATGCTCAGCGACGAAGCCGACGACTTCGTGCGCGACTACGAAGTGCCCTACGATATGAACCTGGCCGATTTCCACACCTACGTGCGCGAATCGGTCGGTTACAGCCCGGCCGAAATGGCCTCGATCTTCACCTCGGACGCCGAGTGGGACAAACTGCGCGAATTCACCTCCGTCGATATGGGGTTAGAGGGCGAAGAGGAGGGTTTCGCCGTTCCGCTGCCGATGGAACGCGTCAGCCTGGGCCAGATCGTCCGCGAGAAGTTCGGCCGGCTGATCTATGTATTCGACATCTTCGCCGAGCGGCAATTCTTCATCGAACTGATCGAGAGCAAGTTCGCAGAAGAGGGGGTGGCGTATCCGCGGATAGCGGCCTCCGCGGGCGAACCGCCGGCCCAGCAGCAAAAGAACGATCCCGCCATATTTTCCGAACGGGACGACTTGGCCGACGACCATTCGATTTTCGACGAAGCGATGGACGAGTTCGGCGGATTCGAGGGGGACGACACTTATGACGACGAATACGCATACTAATCGTATGAGTCATACGAATCGCCTGATCGTCATCCAGGGGCCGACAGGCGTGGGCAAGAGCGCCGCCGGGGTCGTTCTGGGGCGACACTACGGCGCACCCGTCGTTTCGGCCGACTCGCGGCAGGTCTATCGGGAGATGGCGATCGGCACCGCCGTCCCTTCGCTGGCGGAACGGGAGGACGTACCGCACTACTTCATTCAAAACAAGAGCATTCACGAGCCTTTTACGGCGGGGGACTACGAGCGGGAAGCCTTGGCCTTGCTCGACAACGACCTTTTTCCGAACACGCCGGACGTTTTGCTGGTGGGCGGTTCGGGACTCTATGTGAACGCCCTGTTGGAGGGGTTCGACGACCTGCCGGAGTCCGACCCGGGTCTGCGGGCGGAACTTACGGCCATGCCGTTGGCCGTGTTGCTGGAGGAGCTGGAACGGAGCGATCCGGCCTATTATGCCGTCGTCGATCGACAGAATCCGCAGCGGGTGATCCGCGCCGTCGAGGTGTGTCGACTCAGCGGACGACCGTACTCGGCCTTACGAAGCGGGGTAGTCAAACAGAGAAATTTCACCCCTGTTAAAATAGGGATCGACCTGCCGCGCGCAGAGTTGTACGCCCGCATCGACCGGCGGGTGGAGCAGATGGTTTCGGACGGACTGGTGGCCGAAGCGGAGCGGCTGTACCCCGATCGCCATTTATCCGCCCTGCAAACTGTGGGTTATCGGGAGCTGTTCGACCATTTCGACGGCCGGTGTTCGTTGGCCGAGGCGGTGGAACTGATCCAGCGCAATACGCGCCGGTATGCCAAACGGCAATTGACCTGGCTGCGGCGCGATCCGCAGATCCGCTGGTTCGGGCCGACCGACACGGAAGCTATGACAGCGTATATCGATGGGAATCTTTAAGATATGGATTTGGGGCCGTTCGGCCTCCTCGCGCCGGAGCTCCCGCCGACCAGTCGCAACGGGAGGAACGGGAGGAACGCCGCTCCACTCGGTTCGGCGTCGATACCTGCTGTTCGGCGAGAGCTACGGCGTCGTACTGCACCGTGAAGCGACCCGCAATTCACTGAAAATCAAAGACAAAAACTTCCATCTCTCTCTCCACCCGGCCACACGCGAAAATTTCGAGGAATTTCTCCAAAACTGGTATCGCCGACAAGCCCGAAAGAGCTTTCAGGCGGCTGTCGACCGCTGGCTGCCGCTGTTCCGGGTCGCGGGATATGCCATCGCTCCGCCTCGTCTGAAAATCTTCGTCATGCGGCGGGCCTGGGGACGCTGCTACTACACGAAAGGGCTGATCACGCTGAATCTGCATCTGGTCAAGACGCCACAGGCGTGTATCGACTATATCGTGCTGCACGAGTTGTGCCACTTTGTGGTGAGCAACCACTCGCAGGCCTTTTACCGGCTGGTGGAATCCTTCCTGCCGGGGTGGCGCGAGGCGGATGCGCAGTTAAAGGCTTTCGCCCGCGAACAGCGGATTATCCGATAACCGTTCATTCCTCTTCTTCCGCCGCCCCGGGCTACCGCGCTCGGGGTACGGGTGCACTGGACTACATCGGCCACAGCGGATTCAGCCAGTCTTCGTCAGTTAATGGGAATAGCAGCATATTCTTATACTTTTACCCGCAGAACCTCCACACCAGCAATCCGGATGGCCATGCCTTCGGTTTTCAGTTGCGTTGCCTCTCGGAATAAACGCCCCAGGCCCGCGGTGGGAAAGGGGCTGGAACTACCCCTATTTACATTTTGAGTTGAATTCATGCGGTTCGAAGAACCGCGCGGGCCGAATCCTCCCCTCGCGGAGGCCCGCAACTGATGTTGCTTTTGGGCCTCGCAGGCTTCGGCCCGACAAAGCAATACTCTGATATTCACGGTCAACCGAAGCGGGGCGGACGCCCGGGAGGTGTCATCCATGGGGTAAAGGCGGCCAGCTTTCGAGTGCCGAGCGGCAACGCCCCGGGCTACCGCAACTACAGTACGGGCGCACCGAGCAGCATCGGAATTGGCTACAGCTGGTCAGCCACCCCGGTCAATCAGACCATCCATGTACGATGTCTGGATTTTACAACTCAGAATCTTACTCCCGAAAACGCTCATAACCGTGCCCACGGCATTCAGTTGCGTTGCCTCTCGGAATAAACAGTACCGAGCCGCACCCCCGGGCTACCGCGACGCAGGCAATGTCGGGCGCATGGGCGCTCTGACGCACGTCGGCAACTATGGCTCCTGTTACTCGTCTTCAATCAGCGGCAGCAAAGGAGTATACTTGGACTTCAGCGCACCGAATCTCAGAATCGGTTACGCCAGTAGCCGCGGCCACGGTATTCAGCTGCGCTGCCTCTCGGAATAAACAGTGCCGAGCGGCACTCGAACCGGGCAGCCTCTACCCCCAAAAAAAGGCTCCCCTACAACCCGCCTTTCCTCCCCTCCGCCCGGTACTTGCTCCGGATAATCTCCGCGATCGGAATATTCCGGATTTTGCTCTCCAGCCACGAAATGATGTCCAGATAGAAGAACGGCCGCCGCTCATACGGATGTTTTTCGAACGGTTTGAGACGCTCGTAGAGCCGCTCCAGCTCCCCCCGGAAATCCGACGCATACGTGTGCGGAATCCGCTTGAGGAACGTGATAATCTCATGCTGCACCGCGTGCATGTCGTTCATCTTCACCACAAAAGCATAGACACTCCGAATCTGGTACTCCAGCGAATAATCCTCCCCCGCCTCGTAGGACGCGATCAGGTGGAGAATCCGCGCGAAAACCTGCAAATCGCGCCGGAACTGCGGATTCGGGATCGAGATAATGCGATGCAGGTAACTCATGCACCGTTTATAATCCCCGTTCCCGAAATAGATGCACGCCACCTTGTAAGCCAGCAACATCCGGTGGTGTTCGTCCACATACCGTCCGTGGTCGCGCACGAAATCGTCCACCTGTTGCGCCAGCTCCATCCCCTCCGCAAAGCTCCCCTCCAGGAAATGCAGGTTGATCTTCGCCTGCAACAGACACAGGCTCGCCAGAATCGTCAGATTCTCCGTCATCGGCTTCACCTGCGCCAACTCCCCCTCGAACTTCGCGATCGCCTCCGCCATCCGGTCGTGCATCCGCGTCATGAACAACACATCCAGCAACCGCGCCACCGCCCGCACATAGAGGTCGTAATAGACCGCCCGCTGATCCGGCCGCTCGTCGAACAGCCCCACCCACCGCCGCGCATAGCGGTAACACTTCACGAAATCGTGCCGGATATAGTGGTACCACATCCGCGCCTGGTAGAGATAGAGCCGCTCGTGGAAACTCATCCCCCGGTCGTCGAACGCCTCCAGCCGCTCGCGGAAAAAATCGGTCACCATCTTCCGGTCCTTCTCGCTGCGGACATACCCCAGCTGGAGATTCAGTCCGTAGAGCTGCACCGAAAGGTTCGACAACTGGTTGATATTGGCGATCCGTTCGGCCAGCGTCCGTGCCTGATTGCTCAACTCCTCGGCCCGGCTCGTCGCGCTGCGCTGCATGAAGATCGACTCGATCCGCTTCTCGAACTCCACGATCTCCAGCGCGAGCGTAAACTTCTGCGCCTCCAGCGCCATCCGCTTGGCCCGATCCAGCATCGTCAGCGCCTGCCGGAACATGCTCTTGTCGTACAACACCCGAGCGAAATCGATCATCTCGCGAATCTCCATCACCCCCACGTGCTGGACATTCAACAGCCGGATGCTGACCAGAATCTGGCGATAGAGATAAGCCTTCATATTGGGCAGCTGCTCCTTCCGGATTCCCGTTTTTTTGAGCACCCGAGCCTCGTCGTACTCCTCCATCCCGTCCAGCGCATCGAACAACGCCATGAACTTCGCCTCCCCGTTTCCCGCCTGGCGTTGCGCATAGAGGCGGAAATTGCGTTTTTCCGCCTTGCTCATACTCCTCACCAACTCGAACACCGCCTCCTGCCTTTTACTGGTCATCATTTTTAAAGAATCATCGGTTTCCGCAAGCAAAGATACCCAAAATCCCCCCTCGCTCCACCACAAAAGAAGACCCGACACTACGCGAAAAACAAAAAAATGAATAACTTTGCGGACATTAAAAATACACGTCACACACGCGATGGCAGACCACTCCCGTTATGCAGGCCGCGGCGTCTCGTCCGGCAAGGAAGACGTCCACAAGGCGATCCGAAACATCGACAAAGGGCTCTTCGACAAAGCATTCTGCAAAGTCGTTCCCGACTATTTCACCGGCAGCGCGGAACACTGCCTGGCCATGCACGCGGACGGGGCGGGAACCAAGTCTTCGCTCGCCTACATGTACTGGCGCGAGACCGGCGACCTCGGCGTGTGGAAAGGGGTGGCACAGGACGCCGTCGTGATGAACACCGACGACCTGCTCTGCATCGGCGCCACCGACAACATCATCCTCTCCTCGACCATCGGACGGAACAAACGGCTGATTCCGGGCGAAGTCATCTCCGCCATCATCAACGGCACCGAGGAGTTTCTCCAGACTTTGCGGGACTACGGCGTGAACATCCGTTCCACCGGCGGCGAGACGGCGGACGTGGGGGATCTCGTGCGGACGATCATCGTGGACTCTACCGTGACGGCCCGGATGCGGCGCGACGACGTGATCACCAACGACCGGATTGCGCCGGGGTGCGTCATCGTCGGGCTCGCTTCTTTCGGACAGGCCAAATACGAGACCGGTTATAACGGAGGGATGGGGAGCAACGGATTGACATCGGCGCGGCATGACGTGTTCGGCAAGGCTTTGGCAGAGCGGTACCCGGAGTCTTACGACGGAGGGATACCGGCAGACTTGGTATACACCGGCTCGTTCGAGTTGACCGATCCCGTGCCGGCGGCTTACCAACGCCACGGATATACCGTGCCGGCGGATATGGACATGGGGCGCCTCGTGCTGTCGCCGACCCGAACTTATGCTCCGGTTATCACGCGCATTCTCAACGAAATAGGGCGGAAGCACATCTGCGGCATGATCCACTGCACAGGCGGGGCGCAGACCAAGATTCTGCATTTCGCCAATAACGGACTCCATATTATAAAGGACAACCTGCTGCCGGTGCCGCCACTGTTCGCCGCCATCCAGGAGCAGTCGGGAACACCGTGGGAAGAGATGTACAAAGTCTTCAACATGGGACACCGGATGGAGCTCTATGTGATGCCGGAGGTGGCAGAGACCATTATGGGCATTGCGCATGAACTGGGCATCGACGCCCAGGTGGTGGGACGGGTCGAAGCATTGGCGGATGCTGCGGCACCGGCCCGGCTCGACGTGACCGGCGCCGACGGTGCGGTTTACCGGTACGGGAAATAGCATCTCATTACAGGACAATAATCATTCAATCACCCATATGTCGAAAGTAATCAAACTACGCAAAGGCCTCGACATCAACCTCGTCGGTGCCGCCGAGCGCGTACTGACGAAAGGGGGCGACGCCCCCGGCTACGCGTTAGTGCCGAGCCACTACCGCGGCGTGACCCCGAAGTTGCTGGTCAAAGTCGGCGACAAGGTCAAAGCCGGGAGCCCGCTGTTTTTCTCCAAAGAGCACCCCGAAGTGCTCTTCACCGCTCCCGTGAGCGGCGAAGTGAGCGCCATCAACCGCGGCGAAAAGCGGAAAATCCTCAGCATCGTGGTACGGCCCGACGGCGAACGGCAGAGCGAACAATTCGACACCTGTCCGATCGGCGACCTCACCCGCGAACGGGTACGGGAGACCTTGCTGCGGGCAGGCTTCTGGCCCATGCTCGTGCAACGTCCTTTCGGCGTGATCGCCGACACCGCGGCGACCCCGAAAGCCATCTTCATCTCGGGACTCGACACCGCGCCGCTCGCGCCGGAACTCAACTTCCTCGTGCAGGATCAGGGCGAACACCTGATCGCCGGTCTCGAAGTACTCAAGAAGCTGACCGACGGAAAAGTACACCTCACCGTCGGGACGGACACCACCGCAGGCGTGCTGAGCCGGATCAAACAGGCAGAAATCCACCACATCGAAGGGCCTCACCCGGCGGGGAACGTCGGCGTACAGATCGCCCACATCGATCCGATCAATAAAGGAGACCTCGTCTGGACGGTCGAACTGCAACACGTGGCCATGATCGGACGGCTCTTTATGACCGGCACGGTGGACATGACCAAGATCGTGGCGCTGACCGGATCGGAAGTCGTGAAACCGAGATACTTCAAAGTGATCAGCGGCGCCCTGATCTCCTCGATCACCGACGGGAATCTGCGTCCTCAGGATGCCGGTGAAGAGCGCGGCGTGCGCATCATCAGCGGCAACCCGCTCACCGGCATCAAAGTCGAGCCGGATGACATCGAAGGATACCTCGGCTTCTACCACAACCAGGTCACCGTCATTCCGGAAGGGAACAAATACGAATTCCTCGGCTGGGCCATGCCCCGGATCAGCAAATTCTCCGCATCGCACAGCTACTTCTCGTGGATGTTCCCCAAGAAACGGTACAACCTCGACACCAACCTGAACGGCGGCCCGCGGGCGTTCGTGCAGACCGGCATCTACGACCGCGTGCTGCCGATGAACATCTACCCGCTCTACCTGATCAAGGCAGTCATGGCCGGCGACATCGACAAGATGGAGAACCTCGGTATCTACGAAGTTCTGGAAGAAGACCTCGCCCTGTGCGAATTCATCGACCCCTCCAAAAACGAGTGGCAGGCCACCTTGAGCCGGGGGATCGAACTGATGATCAAAGAACTCAACTAAGCCGCACACCGTATGAAAGGATTACGACACTATCTGAACAAAATAAAGCCCAACTTCGAACAGGGCGGAAAATACGGTCGGTTCGCTTCGACATTCGAAGCATTCGAATCGTTCCTCTACGTGCCGAACACCGTCACCCGGAAAGGGGCGCACATCCGCGACGCCATGGACCTCAAACGTACCATGACCGTCGTGATCATCGCCCTGCTGCCGGCCTTGCTGTTCGGGATGTTCAACATCGGATACCA
This sequence comes from uncultured Rikenella sp., assembly GCF_948810725.1. Lineage (NCBI taxonomy): Bacteria > Pseudomonadati > Bacteroidota > Bacteroidia > Bacteroidales > Rikenellaceae > Rikenella > uncultured Rikenella sp. Next base: position 4,956 of record NZ_CAQIVA010000042.1, on the reverse strand, counting down.
GCATAACCTGGCTTTAGGACTGACGCTTTCCGACGTATCCGTATGGTCGAACTTCTGGTTCGGCTTCCTCAAAGTGCTGCCGATTATCGTAGTGGCCTATGCGGTGGGGTTGGGAATCGAATTCCTCTTCGCCGAACTGCGGCACGAAGAGGTCAACGAAGGCTTCCTCGTCAGCGGGATGCTCATTCCGATGATCATGCCGGTGGACTGTCCGCTCTGGATCGTGGCCGTGGCTACCGCATTTGCCGTCGTTGTGGGCAAAGAGATGTTCGGCGGCACCGGGATGAACATCTTCAATCCGGCTTTGTTGGCGCGGGCATTTATCTTCTTCGCCTATCCGACCGCCATTTCCGGGAACGAAGTGTGGGTCGCAGGGCTGAAAAACGCATCCGCATCGGGGATGCAGCTGGTCGACGGATATTCGGGGGCGACCCCGCTGTCGGACGCCGCAGCGGCTTTGTCCAATGGGGCGCAATCCATCGACTGGAGCATGGGGACGACGCCGATCGACTGGTTCTACGGCCTGATTCCCGGCTCGATCGGCGAGACCTCGACACTGGCCATTCTGATCGGAGCGTTTATTCTGATCTGGACAGGAGTCGGCTCGTGGCGGATCATGCTCTCCACCGTGATCGGCGGTTTGGTCATGGGAGGAATTTTCAACCTCATCGGCACGAATGTGATGATGGATATTCCGGCTTGGTACCATCTGCTTATCGGCGGTTTCGCGTTCGGTACCGTCTTTATGGCCACCGACCCGGTGACCGCAGCCCAGACCGATCGCGGGAAGTGGATCTACGGCTTTCTGATCGGTGTTCTGTGCGTGCTCACCCGCGTTCTCAACCCCGGTTATCCGGAAGGAATGATGCTCGCCATCCTCTTTATGAACGCCATGGCGCCGCTGATCGACTACTACGTCGTGCAGGGGAACATCAAACGCCGCCTGAAACGGGCCAAAGTCAACGCGTAACACCACTATTACCGAAACCATGAACAAGCAAAGCAACACATATATCGTCACCTACGCGACCATCCTCGTGGTGATCGTCGCCACGGTGCTCTCCTTTGCCGCCATCGAGCTGCAACCCATGCAGCAGGCCAACGTCAAGACCGAAAAGATGGGCGCCATTCTGAACGCCATCGGCGCAGGCGACGGAGTCGCTGCCGCGGCGGACAAGAACAGCTACGTGGCGGGAGAATTCTCCAAATACATTACCGGCGCCTTCTTCGTCGACTCCACCGGCCGCGTGAGCGAAGCACCGGTCGAAGAGGTGCTCGCCTCGTTGAACGACCTGCCCGCTGTGTTTGCGGCCAGGACAGCTATGCCGGTATTCGTCGCTACCCTATCCGGGAGCGCGAAAGAGTACGTCGTTCCGGTGACCGGGAAGGGACTCTGGGGGCCGGTTTGGGGCTATATCGCCTTGAACGAAGACTGCAACACCATCGAAGGAGCCGTCTTCGACCACAAAAGCGAGACCCCGGGGCTCGGAGCGGAAATTGCCACCAAACCTTTCCAGAACCAATTCATCGACAAACAAATCTTTAATAAAGAAGGGCTGTTCGTCTCCATCGACCTCCTGAAAGGGAAAGGCTCGTCGGCGGGGAATGCGTATGCCGTGGACGCCATTTCGGGCGGCACCTTGACCTCCAACGGCGTGAAAGCCATGCTCTTCACCTGTCTGGGCGACTACGAACCCTTCTTCCGCAGCGTGCAGACCAAAGCCGACCGGTCGATCGTACCGGTGGCCGACACCATCGCGACCGACACTTTAGCGACGGACAGCTTGACGACCGTCCCGACCGATACCCTTACGAAAGGAGGAGCCAAATAATGAGTACCCAGGAAAAAGAGCCGCTCTTTTCGGCTAAAAACATGAACGCCCTGCTCGGGCCGTTGGGCCGCAACAACCCGATTCTGGTGCAAGTCCTCGGGATTTGCTCCGCCTTGGCCGTCACGGCTAAGATGAAGCCCGCATTCGTGATGGCCTTGTCCGTGACCGTCGTGACCGCATTCTCCAACCTGATCATCTCCCTGATGCGGAAAGGGATTCCGTCGCGGATCCGGATCATCGTCCAGCTGGTTGTGGTCGCAGCCTTAGTCATCCTCGTCGATCAGGTACTGAAAGCTTTTGTTTATGATATTAGCAAGCAGCTTTCGGTCTTCGTGGGCTTGATTATCACCAACTGTATCATCATGGGGCGCCTCGAAGCGTTCGCCATGGGGAACAAACCGTGGCCCTCGTTCCTCGACGGGATCGGCAACGGCTTGGGATACGGCCTGATCCTGATTATCGTCGCCTTCTTCCGCGAACTGTTAGGGTCGGGAACCTTGTGGGGATACCAGGTGATTCCCCAGTGGTGCTATGAACACGGCTACGCCAACAACGGCCTGATGATCCTGCCCCCGATGGCCTTGATTACCGTAGGGATCATCATCTGGATCCACCGCAGTCGGAACAAAGACCTGCAGGAGAAATAAAACCAGCGAAGCCTGTTATTTCCTATCCACACTTAGAAACCAGACATGGAAAACATACTGAACATATTCGTCAAGTCGATCTTCGTCGATAACATGGTCTTCGCCTTCTTCTTCGGGATGTGCTCCTACATCGCCGTGTCGAAGACCGTCAAGACCGCTATGGGTCTGGGGCTGGCCGTGATCTTCGTGATGACCGTGACCGTGCCCGTCAACTACCTCCTCAATAAATTCGTCCTCGAACCGGGAGCCCTGACCTGGGTGAGTCCGACCCTGGCCGACCTGGATCTCAGCTTCCTGAGCTTCATCGTCTTCATTGCCGTTATCGCCTCGATCGTGCAGCTCGTGGAGATGATCGTCGAAAAATTCGCGCCGGGGCTTTACAGCTCGCTGGGGATTTTCCTCCCGCTGATTGCCGTGAACTGCGCCATTATGGGGGGTTCTCTCTTCATGCAGGAACGCGCCTACGCCAATATCGGCGAAGCCACCGCATTCGCATTCGGCTCGGGGATCGGCTGGTGGATCGCCATTATCGGCATGGCCGCCATTCGCGAGAAACTCACCTACTCCAACATTCCCAAACCGCTCAAAGGGGTCGGGATCACGTTCATTATTACCGGGTTGATGGGGATCGCCTTCATGATCTTCCTCGGCATCCAACTCTAACGCATTACAGACAGATACGATGATATCATCCACAATTCTTTCGGCAGCCGTCGTGAGTCTGACGCCGACCCTCGTCACGGCCATCATCGCCTTCACGGCGATCACGCTGATTCTGGTAGCGGTACTGCTGTTCGCCAAGAAAAAGCTGACCCCCTCGGGAAACGTCACCATCACCATCAACGGCGAAAAAGAGATCACCGCAGAGACCGGCGGATCGCTCCTGACCACCCTGGCGGAACAGAACATCTTCCTGCCTTCGGCATGCGGGGGCGGCGGATCGTGCGGCATGTGCAAATGCCAGGTCTTGGAAGGCGGCGGCGAAATTCTGCCCACCGAAGTCAACTTCTTCAGCCGCAAACAGCAACAGGAACACTGGCGCCTCGGCTGTCAGGTCAAAGTCAAAGAAAACCTGAAGATTCGGGTACCCGAATCGGTGCTGGGCGTAAAGAAATGGGAGTGCGAAGTGATCTCCAACCGGAACATCTCGACCTTCCTCAAAGAATTCGTCGTGAAACTTCCCGAAGGCGAACAGCTTAATTTCCGGAGCGGGGGGTATATCCAGATCGACGTCCCGAAATACGACGAGATCAAATTCTCGGACATGGAGATCGACGAACAGTTCCGCCCCGACTGGGACAAATTCAAAATGTGGGACCTGGTGACGAAGAATCCGGAACCGACCTTCCGGGCATACTCCATGGCCAACCACCCGGCCGAAGGGAACATCATCATGCTGAACATCCGGATCGCCACCCCGCCGTTCGACAAGGCGACGGGCGGCTTCATGAAAGTCAATCCGGGGATCTGCTCCTCGTATATCTTCAGCCGCAAACCGGGCGACAAGGTAACCATCTCGGGGCCGTACGGCGAATTCTTCCTGCCCGACAACCTGCCGGCAGATCAGGAACTGATCTTTATTGGCGGCGGGGCCGGGATGGCGCCGATGCGGAGCCATATCATGCACCTCTTCAAGACCGAAAAGACTTCGCGTCCGGTATCGTTCTGGTATGGGGCCCGGGCTTTGAAAGAGGCGCCTTACATGCCGGAATTCACCGAAATCGAACGCGACTTCCCGAACTTCTCGTTCAACCTGGCGCTCGACCGGCCCGACCCGGAAGCAGATGCCGCCGGTGTGAAATATACCCCGGGCTTCGTACACAACGTGCTGTACGAGAACTACCTCAAAAACCACGAAGATCCGGAAGGGTGTTTGTACTTGATGTGCGGGCCGCCTATGATGATTTCGGCCGTAGTGAAGATGCTCGACTCCTTGGGGGTACCGCCCGAGAATATCATGTACGACAACTTCGGCGGATAGTTTCTGATTTGAACTACAAAAAGTTGATACGCGCATTCTCTTTATCTGGAAGAGAATGCGCGTTTATTTTGTCCCATCCACGCCTATATCGATTGGTGCAAGCCGAAGCCTGTAGTGCTTGGGGTGAGGCTGCCATAGCGCAACGCAGTTTCGCCCGTCCCGCCGGTACGCCCATCGGGCGTTTTGTTAAGGTTATTTTTGTCTTACTCAGCGGAACCCGCCTGGCCGACGCATTCGCGTCGTGACGCGCGGCCATTACTATTCTTTCTTAGCCTAACCGCGCGCGACAGCTGGAAAAGGAAATCATTCAAAGCGTCTTGCGCTTTGAATAAGATTTCCGCCAGCGCGCGGACAAAGAACGGGGGTAGAGGCTGCCCATTCCGAGTGCCGGGAGGCACCGCCCGCCCGGCGTAAGGGCAGTACCCTCCCGTAGCCAAAGACGCGCGCCACGCCTAAAGGAGCGATTCAACTATTTCGGCGGTAGCCGAATATAGAT
>NZ_CAQIVA010000041.1:0-16033 GCF_948810725.1 uncultured Rikenella sp. | reverse complement strand
GCCTCCGACCGCGGAGGCCCGCAACTGACGTTGCTGTGGGCCCCGCAGGCTTCAACCCGCTTAAACCGAGGACGAATGGGCCGTGCTTTTGCGGTTCGTAGAACCGCCGGGCCTGCGCGCTGGGCCTTTGGCCCACCCCCGGAGCGCGCGGCTCGAACACGAAAGAATTGAGGAGATGAATGAGTTGTTGCTTCTGCGACCCTTTGGGTCGCGCGGACCGAAGCCACCCCGGCGTAGGGCCGCCACTTCGCGATGCTTGTGCGGCCCCCGCTGGCCCCGGCCGCATAAAGTCAATCCACAGATAGGGTAGACCCGGATAGCTTTCGAGTGCCGAGCGGCACCGTTTATTCCGAGAGGCAACGCAACGGAAAACCGTTGGCTCGGAAGTCCGAGTAGCTGGTGCTGAGGCTCTGCGAATAGAAACCCAAGTCCAGGCCGCCGCTGCCGCTCGTGGCGGAAGACCAACTGAACCCGCTATTGCCGACGCTCACCGGTGCGCCCGAGCTCGAGTAGCGATTGCCCGGGGCGTGCCGCTCGGCCCTCAGCTGGCCGCCTCTACCCTAAACAATCAGGCCGCCTCAGTTTCAAGTTGGGGTAGAGGCTGGTAGTAAAAGACGCTGTGCGTCCGTTTATTCCGAGAGGCAGCGCAACTGAAAACCATGGCCGCGATTGTGCGCGTAGCTGTGGCGGAGCTCCTGCATGTAGAAGTCCAAATACCGCACCGTGACACCGCCCGTCACCGGCGTACACGACCAACTGTACCCGTAGTTGCCCGCACCCAATAGCGAGCCCGCCTCCCACAGACGGTAGCCCGGGGCGCGGCGAACCGGTACACAAAAGCCAGGCCAGTCCGCTATCTTCCCCCTTCTTCAAAATCCTTCACGAAACAAAATCCTTCACGAAACCATGACCCACCCCCATCGCGCCCTGCTCTCCCTCGGCAGCAACGCCGACGAACCCGAGAGACTGCTCGCCGCCGCCCGGCAACAGATCGCCGAGACCCTCGGCCCGATCCTCCTCGCCTCCCGCGAATACCAGACCGAACCCTGGGGCACCTTTTCCGACACCCGACCCGTGAACCCCTTCCTGAACCAAGTCCTCCTCCTCCAGACCACCGCCAGCCCCCTCCGCCTGCTCGACACCCTCCAGCAAATCGAACACCGCCTCGGCCGCCCCGCCCACCTCCCCGAGTATACCCCCGACGGACAACGCCTCTACCAGTCGCGCCCCATCGACCTCGACATCCTCTTCTACGACTCCCTCATCCTCGACACCCCACGCCTCACCATCCCCCACCCACAGATCCCCCGGCGGCACTTCGTCCTCCGCCCCGCCGCCGAAATCTGCCCCGACTTCCTGCATCCCCTTCTGAAAATCAGCCTTCAAGAGCTATTAAATTCACTTTTGTAGAACGAATCTCGATAATTTACTCTATATTTGCAATCCGTTTCGAACGTAATCGAATCATAATCATACAAATAAATAAAACGACACTCGTCATGACAAAAGCGGATATCGTAGGCGAAATCGCAAAAAGTACCGGTATCGAAAAAGTACAGGTGCAGCAAGTTGTGGAATCTTTCATGGAAAATATCAAAGACTCCATGATGGCAGGCAATAACGTCTACCTGCGCGGTTTCGGCAGCTTTATCATCAAACGGCGCGCCCAGAAAGTGGCCCGCAATATCTCCAAGAACACCACCATCACCATTCCGGCGCACAACATTCCGGCCTTCAAACCCTCCAAAACCTTTGCCGGGGAAGTGAAAGCCAAATCCATCGCCAAGAAATAATTAACCCGATTGTCAAACCTTAATCCACAGTAGTTATGCCAAGCGGAAAAAAAAGAAAACGGCACAAAATATCTACCCACAAGCGCAAAAAACGGCTTCGCAAGAACCGTCATAAAAAGAAAAAGTAGGTAGATCCTCCCTTTTGCCCGGGAAGAACCCTCACGCATACGGACAGACCGGCCCCGAGCCGCTCTCCTTTCCCGCGTCCTCTTCCCCGGCGAAGACCGACACTCGAAAACCTAAAGTCCCCGGACTATTCAGCGCGGCGGTCTTTAGGTTTCGTTTTTTCGACCCACCCCGGCTCCTCCGCCCCGCCTCCGGCACCCTCCGGATACCAAACGGCCGGACGAACCGTTTATCATATATATACGACAAACGACATGACAAAAGAGTTAGTCATCCACTCGACCGGCAGCGAGATCGAGATCGCCCTCCTCGAAGACGGGCAACTCGTCGAACTCAACCGCGAGAAGACCAAAAGCTCCTTCACCGTCGGCGACATCTACCTCGGTAAAGTGCACAAAGTGATGGGCGGACTCAACGCCGCCTTCGTCGATGTGGGATACCAGAAAGACGCCTTTCTGCACTACCTCGACCTCGGCCCCGCCTTCCACTCCCTGAACGACCTCGTCAAACACGTGAACGGCCGCCACCAGAAGATCGACTTCTCCTCCATCAAAGTGCAGAACGACCTCGGCAAAGAGGGGAAAATCGCCGGCGTGCTCAACAACGGCCAGCATATTATCGTCCAGATCGCCAAAGAGCCCATTTCGACCAAAGGGCCCCGTGTGACCAGCGACATCTCCATCGCCGGACGGCACCTCGTGCTGATCCCCCTCTCCAACAAAGTGCACATCTCGCAGAAGATACGCTCCAACGAAGAGAAAAAGCGCCTCAAAGGGATCGTAGAGGGGATCCTGCCCCGGAACTACGGCGCCATCGTGCGCACCGCCGCCGAAGGGAAATCCGCCGAAGATATCGAAGCCGACATCACCCACCTCATCTCGAAATGGGAAGGAGCGCTGTCCGCCTTGCAACACGCCCAACCCCCTTACCTGCTCCTGGGCGAAGAGAGCCGGACCACCACCATCCTGCGGGATTTGCTCAACGACTCCTTCACCCACATCCACGTAGACAACGAACAGATCTTCCACGAAGTGAAGGAATACATCTCCGCCATCGAGCCCGAAGCCGAGAAGATCGTCAAACTCTACAAAGGGAACATCCCCATCTTCGACCAGTTCGACATCACCAAACAGATCAAACAGCTCTTCGGACGGACAGTGGTGTTCAAGCGGGGCGCATACTTGATTGTGGAGCACACCGAAGCGCTGCACGTCATCGACGTCAACAGCGGCAAGCGCGCCAAGAGCGACGAGACCCAGGAAGCCAACGCCCTGGAGTGCAACCTGAACGCCGTGCCGGAGATCGCGCGTCAGCTGCGGTTGAAAGATATGGGCGGGATTATCGTGATCGACTTCATCGACCTGCACACCGCCCAGAACCGGAACGCCGTGTTAGAAGCGATGCGCAAAGCGATGTCCACCGACCGGGCCAAGCACAACATCCTACCCTTGACGAAGTTCGGCCTGATGCAGATCACCCGGCAGCGGGTACGTCCCGAGACCCAGATCGTTATCAACGAGAAGTGCCCCACCTGCCACGGGACAGGCGAGATCGCGCCCTCCGTGCTGCTCGACGCCCAGATCGAGAACCAGATCGCCTATTACGCCAAAGAGAAGCACTACAAACTGCTGACCGTTCACGTCCATCCGTACGTAGCCGCCTATATCAATCGGGGCGGTCTGTTCAGCAAGCGCGCCAAGTGGTGCGTGAAATACGGCGCAGTGATCAAAGTGATACCGAACGACTCTCTCGGGATGATCGAATACAAGTTCTACAACGCCCTGGGAGACGCCATCTGAAACGAAAGATGTTGAGAAAAGAGTCGTTGCCGTTGTTCGAGATGATGTCGTTGGAGGAGATTGTGGCGGGGGCGCGGTTTACGCACGAAGCTTTGTGCGATTATGCAGTGGGGGCGAACGACGGGCGAGTCTATCTGTTGTTCAAGGACTGGAATTCCAAGGACTTGTATTCTTATCTGGTGGCGGTACTCGATATCGATTGGGAGGCGGGGCGGTGTATAGGGAAGCAGGTGTATGATCTCGGGGACGGCTATCGGACAGAGTATTGTTGGGTTTCTGCACTGGGCGACGATTTTTTGTTAGTATGGTGTCGGTGCCGGTATAACGACGGCGATCCGGAACGGAACGGATTGTTGATAGGTCGGGACGGAACGGTCAGACGGGATTATTGTTTCGGCGACGGGATCGAACAATGCTTAGTGCTGAAAGACGGGACCATCGTTACAAGTTATTTCGACGAGGGAGTGTGGGGAAACTATGGTTGGGGAGGAGAAACAGATGAGTCGCACCCGATTGGTTGGACAGGCTTGACTGCTTGGCGGTCGGATGGACGGAATGTGTGGAGTGCGGGGGATTATCAGGAAAACCCGTGCAGTGAATGCGATGCGATCAGTCAGGACACTCAGGGCAGGCTGTGGTTCTATAAGGACGGGGAGATCATGCTGCGGGACTTTCTACAGGATCGAAACGAGGTGATCGTTTCGTCGTTGCGCGGCGTTGTCGAGGTGCGGGATAGCGAAGCTTTCGCGGTGACTCCGGATGGACAGCGGTTGCTTTTCGATGGGGGATACGAGGATTTTTACAGGCGTTTTTTTGTTCTGGCTTTTGACGGAGAGACATGGCAGCTCGAAGCGGAGGTTATCCCGGAGTTGAATGGGACGCCGATTGAGCCCAGTCAGTATTATCTTGAAAGAAAACTTTCAGATCATCGGACGCTGTGGCTGACCGCCTCAGGGATGTTGTGCGGCTATCGGTTTGTCTGATCCTGGTTTGTCTGAAACGGAAGCGGGCGGCGCGATTTTTTTCGCGCCGCCCGCTGTTTTACGGTTCGGTCTCCGAGAGGTCAGCAATACGAGTTATTCCCGAACCCATTGATCGGCGGCGTATCCGGCGTGTGCATCTCGATCTTCCCCACGATACTTTCATACCGCGCCACATTCTCCTGGAGCGACAGGAGCAGCCGTTTCGCATGTTCCGGCGTGAGAATCACCCGGCTTTTGACCTGCGCCTTCGGCATTCCCGGCATCATGCGGATAAAGTCCAGCACGAACTCCGACGTCGAATGCGAGATCACCGCCAGATTGGCATACGTACCCTGCGCCACCTCTTCGTTCAGTTCGATATCCAGTTCTACTTTTTGTTCGGTCATAGATAGCTTCTTTGTCAAAGGCAAAGATAGCCGAAAAAAGAGGCTGTTCGTGCCTCTTTTTTGGGAGTTTTTTCAACAATTCTTCCACACGCGACCGAGGGCGTTATTGGGGTAGAGGCTGCCAGTGGAAATGCGTAAGCATTTCCCGTCCCCGCACCCATAGGGTATTTTGTTAGGGTTATTTCTGCCTTACTAAGTGTGGCCCGCGCGGTCCGAGCGCAGTCCCCTCTTGTAGGACATACGCGCGCCGACGCCTTAAAAGGGAAATCGTCAAAATGTGCTAGCACGTTTTGACAAGATTTCCCCGGCGCGCACCAAGAATTGGGTTGAGCAGATTAAGCGATACGCAGTATCGCTCCGTCCCGCCGGGGTCACCCGGACGCCGCCCGCGCAGGGCAGTTTTAGACGGGACAAAGCTCGACCGCGCGCGATTGCTGGAGAAGGAAATCGTTAGAACAATCGTGAATTGTTCTAACAAGATTTCCGCCAGCGCGCGGACAAAGAACGGCGCATGAAAACGTGACGGAGCGACAGCGGAGCCGCAATGATGCCGACACGGGGCAGTGTTTTGGGCCGTGAGTTAGTTGGGCTAAACTGTTGGCCGAACTTCTGCGACTCCCAGAGTCGCGCGGGCCGAAGCCTCCCGCTGCGGAGGCCCGCAACTGACGTTGCTGTGGGCCCCGCAGGCTTCGACCCGCTTAACTCACGTGCGAATAGGCGTTGCTTTTGCGCCTCCGCTGGCGACGAATTGCTATAGGCTTAAGAGTGAATCGCCGTCCTCGGAGCGCAGCGAACGCCGAAGGCGGGCGCCGGGGGGGCGCCCGAGGACGAACGGGCGGAGAGTTGGGCTAAACTTTTGGGCGGTGCTCTTGCGACCCTTTAGGGTCGCCGGGCCTGCGCGCTGGGCCTTTGGCCCACCCCCGGAGCGCGCGGCTCGAACACGAAAGAATTGAGGAGATGAATGAGTTGTTGCTTCTGCGACCCTACGGGTCGTGCGGGCCGGCGCCACCTCCGGCGTAGGGCCGCAACCTCGCTATGCTCATGCAGCCCCCGGCTGGTTCTGACCGGCAACGTCAAATAAAAGTAGGGTAGAGGCTGTCGGTTACTTAGGGTAGTTCCAGTCCATTGCCCCCGCGGGCCCGCGGCGTTTATTCCGAGAGGCAACGCAACTGAAAACCGTGAGCGCTGCCATAGATGCGACAGGGAGTAAGCCATGTCAATCCAAATCCCAAGTGTAATCCATCTGTATCTTTGATAGCGGAAGACCAACTGTAACCATCGGCGCCGACATAGGACAAAGATCCCGATATCCGATGGCGGTAGCCCGGGGCGGGGAGACCCGTCCTATGCCCCCTGCTGCGCCTCCCGCTTCAGGTCGAGATAGAACGCCACCCGCGCACTCTCCATCCACGGAACCAGCCACAGAAACCCGATCCCCAGCGTCACTATCGCCAGCAGAATCCAGCCGATGAAACTCAGGTCCAGCAAGAACAGCTTCATCTTGTGCCCCCTCATCATCGCCATACTCTTGCAGATCACCTCGTCCGCCCCCAGCTCCGGCTCATCGTTCAGGATGAACGGCGTCATCGCATACGAATACGACTTGATGATCCCCGGAATCAGGAATAACAGACTCCACAGCCAGACATAAATCGCCATCAGAAGCATCGTCCCCAGCGTCTTGCCGTAGTTGCGGAAGCCGTTGAAGAGGGCGTTGATTTCCGGATAATTCCCCGACCGCATCACGTTCAGGAAGATGACCTGATACCCGAACCCCAGCACCGGCAGCACCAGCAGCGAGGCCGGGAAATTCAGATACGGAATGTATGAACAGACGCAGGCCAGTAACATGTAGACCAGCGTAGTCAGCACCGCCGGCGTCCATTTTCCGGCCAGAGCCGTCTGTGCGCTGCGGCGCAAGTCGCGATTGATCGTCAGTGCCATAACGATTTGTGATTAAGTGAGTAATTACAAATGTAAATAAAATTTACCGTAATAGAATGCGCGTATAGACCGGCAGATGGTCGCTCAGCTCCCGATCCGGATACCCCTCGAAACGTCCCGTCCGTGTCAGCATCCCCTGCCGCAGAAAGACCCGCGCCTCCTCCGCCACCGTCCCCCGCCCCACGAAAATCTGGTCGAACATCAGCCACACATCGTGCCAGGCATACGACCCCTCGCCCCGTCCATGCGCCCCTGCCGCTAACGGCCTCCACCCCTCCAGCCGGCGGCGAACCAGCCTCGACGACGGATTCTCGTTGAAATCCCCCAGCAGCACCACCGTCGCCGCCGCGCTGTCCGCCGCCGCATGCGCATCGAGCCGTGCCGCCATCTCCTCCCTCGCCCGCGTCGCCCGATGATAGCCGCCCCGGCGCGAAGGCAGGTGAACCGCATAGACCACCAGCGGCCTCGTCGCCCCCTCCACCGAGAACTCCGCCCGCAAGACATCCCGCGTCGGATAGTCCGTCGCCATCCGGATCGGTTCCGCCCCCGTCAGCCTCATCCGGTCGGCCCGGTAGAGCAGCGCCACATCGATGCCCCGCCTGTCCGGCGAATCGTAGTGGATATGGCGATACTCCTCTCCCGCCAGCCCCGGCGAGCCGAGCAACGCATCCAGCACCCCCGCGTTCTCCACCTCGCACAGCGCGATCACATCCGGCGCCATCGCCCCGATCGTCCGCCCCAGCCGCTCCGTTTTGCGTCGCCACGCCTCCGGCGTCGGCACCTCGTCCGCTATGCCCAGATCGTTGATCGTGTCGAAAAGATTACAGACATTGTAAGTCGCCACCACCAGCGTCGTTCCGCGCTCCGTCGCCCCCGTCCGGAACGGCCCGCCCGCCGATAAGGCGAAAACGAAGAGAAGAAACAAGCGTCTCACAGGCCATTGAAACCTTACATCGCCTCCTCGGCCTGCTCCACCGCCATGCGCGTCGCCGTGCCGACCAGCTTCGCACACCGCTCCGTCAGTTCGAGAAAGAAAAAGACCGCCGTCGGATTCGCCCCCTCCTCTCCCAACCGCGCCAGCAGCTCCGTTCGCCTTCCCTCCGCCCAGCTCCGCACCACTTCGCCCAGCTTGCGCGCCTGCCCCACCTCCTCCGGTTCCGGATGTTCCAGACAGAGCGTCATCCGGTAGATCGCCTCCTCCGTCATGTCGTACAGCCGTTCCGCATCCTCCCTCAGCGTGCGGTCGAACCACAGATCCCGCTCCCGTTTCGCCCGGATCGTCCGGGCCAGCTCCAGATTTTCGTCCCCGATCAGCTCGATGTCCGACACCGTGCGGAACATCCGCTGCAACCGCACCGTCGCCCGTTCGCTGTTGTCCTGCGAGACGATGTGCGACAGGAAAACCACGATCTCCCGTTCCACCCGATCCGTAATCCGTTCGTATTTCTCCACATGCGCATATCCCCTTCGGAACTCCTCCAGCTGACGCGTGCACGTCAGCTCGCGCACCATGTTGAACATCTTGAGCATCCGTTTGGCATGCGTCGCGATTTCGTGATGCGCCTGCATCAGGGCCAGCTCCGGCGTCGAGATCATCCCCGAGTCCAGCGCCAGCAGCCTCCTCCGGTCGTCCGACGCCTCGTGCGGCAGGATCCGCGCCAGCAACTTCATCAGCTGCGGGATGAAATTCGCCGCGATAAAGACATTCAGCAGATTGAAAACCGTGTCGAAAAAAGCCAGCATCAACGGCGTGCAGCCCGCCCACAACCCGCCGAACAGCCCGAAGCACAGAATGATTCCCGGCACGATCCACGGCAGCAGCGGCGCGCACCACAACGCCCCGAAGAGGTTGATCGCCGTATGCGCCAGCGCCGCCCGTCGTGCCGACGTGTTGAGCGTCGTCGTCGCCAACACCGCCGTCGCCGTCGTGCCGATATTTGCCCCCAGCACCATCGCCGCCCCCGTCTCCAACGGCAGCCATCCTCCCTGACACAGAATCATCGTCATCGCGATCGTCACGGCCGACGATTGCAGCACCGCCGTCAGCAGGACGCCGATCAGCAGGAAGACCACGATCGACGGATATCCCAGCCCCGCATAAGTCGCCAACTCGTCGAAAAACCCCGTATGGGCCGCCACCGCGTTCGTCGACGCCTGCAACACCGAGAGCCCCAGCAGCATCAGCGCGAAACCGATGACCGTCTCCCCCAGGTCGCGATATCGGTTCTTGCGGAGCAGCACGAAAGCGAACCCCAGCCCCACCAGCGGGATCGAGATGACCGACACCCGCAGCGCGAATCCGAACAGCGCGATGACCCATACCGTCGCCACCGTGCCGATATTGGCGCCCATCATCAGTCCGATCGCCCGTCGCAAGTCGATCAGCCCCGCGTGGGTGAATCCCGCGATCGTGACCGACGTCGCGCTCGACGACTGCACCGTAGCCGTGACCGTCGCCGCCGCCCCGATTTGCGAGCCGATCGTCTCTCCGGCCCGTCCCATCGATTGTCTGAGCCGGCTGCCCGCCGCCCGTTGCAACGCCTCGCTCATCAGCTTCATGCCGAAAAGAAGCAGCCCCAGCGAACCGATGATTTGGAGAATACGTACAAGAATATCCATGGAGCCGAGCAGTTGTTTGAGGACAAAAATACGATTTTTCGCCAGTCGCATCAAATCGCCCCTCCGCCGTTTCATTTGGCCCTCGACCGCATGGATTTCGAGCGACCGGGCGGAAAACGCGCCCCCCGCCGGGCGGGCCGAACTGCCTCGCCGCTTTTCGCCCCAATCTCCCCTCCGCCGTCTCCTTTGGCCCTCGACCGCATGGATTTTGAGCGACCGGGCGGAGAATGCGCCTCCCCCTCCGCCGGGCGGGCCGAACTGCCGCCGCGTGCCACCCGCTGGCCGTTCGGCCGGGAAATCTTATCTTTGCGACTCACCGCCGGCCCCGAGCCGGCCTTGCAACGCAGCTTTTTCTATGGAGAAAAATACCGTCGGTCGCGTCAAACTCTGGAAAATCATCCTCCCCGTCGTACTGGGGCTCGGGTGGGTGGCGTGGATGATCTGGCGCGAGTTCGACCCCGCCGTATTCGAATCGATCCGTTTCACCTGGCGCGCCCTGCTGTTCGTGCTGATCGCCTTTGTGTTCATGGCCGGTCGCGACCTCGGCTACATCATCCGCCTGCGCCTCTTCAGCCGCAACGACCTCGGCTGGCGACAAGCCTTTCGGATCACCATGCTGTGGGAGTTCACCTCCGCCGTGACCCCCTCGGCCATCGGCGGAACCAGCGTCGCGATCGTCTTCGTCCACAAAGAGGGCGTGCCCGTCGGCCGGAGCGCAGCGATCGTGATGCTCACCTCGTTTTTCGACGAGCTCTACTTCGCCCTGCTCTTTCCGGTCGTTTTTTTCATCGTCGGCGGCGACCGCCTCTTCGGCGGGCCGATGGGCCACCAGCTCATGCTCTTCGCCACCATCGGCTACGGGCTGAAACTCGCCTACCTGCTCCTGTTGAGCTACGGCCTCTTCTTCAACCCCCGTGGCTTGAAATGGCTCCTTGTGCGTCTTTTTTCGTTGCCCGGGTTGCGGCGGTGGAAAGCCGGGGCCGTCGAAGCGGGCAACGGCATCGTCCGGAGCGCGATCGAGATCCGGCGCTATCGGCCCCTGTTCTGGCTCCAGTCTTTTGCAGCCACGTTTCTGTCGTGGAGTTCCCGGTATTTGGTGGCCAACGCGTTGTTCATGGCGTTTTTCACGCTGAGCGACCAGTTTTTGGTCTTCGCCCGCCAGCTGGCGATGTGGATCATGATGCTCGTAGCGCCGACCCCCGGCGGTAGCGGCTTTGCCGAGTACATTTTCACCCACTTCCTGAGCGACGTGATTCCGGCCGGCGCTTCGGTACAGGTGGGAGCGGCGGCGGTGATCGCGCTGTTGTGGCGCCTGGTGACCTATTATCCGTATCTGATTATGGGAGTGATTATCCTGCCTCGCTGGCTCCGCCGCAGCTTCGGCCGCCGGCCGGAAGAGCAGACACCTTCTTCGGTCGTCGGGCCCGACATCGAATCCTAAGCACAGCCCGTTTTGCGCGCATAGGATTTTTGTCTATGTTTGCACTCGGAATCCTTGAAGTGATCGAGTGTGCTCGGTACACACAGATCGCACAAGAGTAAAAAATAAAACCCGTAAAAATTTGATATAATATTTTATTCTTTTTGTTTCTTATTTCTATTGCTTTTATATTTGCAGTCGAAATGTTCGATACGTAATAATATTGTACGGATTTTTCGGGCTATTTATTAACTAAATTTACTTTTTATGATGAAAAAACTGATTTTTGCAGCGTGCGGTGCAATCGCTTTGACCGCTTGCAACAAAATGACCCTTTGGGAAGAGGCTCAGCCCGTTACGACGAAAGCGGCGACCGAAACCGCTACGACCGTAACGGTTCGCGACGGTAAACTTTGCTTCGCCGACGAAGCGGCCATTGAGAAGACCCTTTCGATGCTGCTCGGAAAAGACGAACAGGCTTTGGCTGCGTGGTACGACTCCTTGGGATTCGTTTCGCAGGAGATGGCCCGCGAAGCCGCTCTGGAAGAGTTCCGGTCGATGAGCTCGTTGGACGAATACCCCGCTTTCAAGGCGAAATACCAGGGCCGATTCCTTTTCAATGACAATTTGGAAGAAGAGGACTACCAGCCTTACGTAGCCGCCAATCGGTTCGCCTATGAAATGATTTTGAACGCCGACGGGGATGTGATTGTGGGCGGTCAGACCGTGAACTACAACTACGACTCGTTCGAGCAGACCATGTATTACCGCGTGGCGCAGGCAGCCGGGAATGGAGATGTGACGACCCGCATCACCCAGGAGACCAAAACCAATCAGGTCTTTATCAAAACCAAGAAAAAGAAGTGTTGGGCATGGGCTTACTTGGTCAATGACATCGTTTACATCCAGGTGACCGCTCAGAAGAAAAACCTCTTCGGCTGGAACGACTACAAAGCCGATTACTATTTCACCTTTGCCAATCGAGATTATGATGCAACTTTCCTGCAAAACTGGAAATATCTAAGTTCAACACTTGCGGGTAAAGTTATTGGACAGGGGGTATGGACAAGTAGGATTAGTTGCAATTCGAGATTTGAATTTGGAAGAAAAGCCGATATGTCCCAATTGTCTATTGCCGATTTAACGGTTATGTCTTCGGGAACACAACCGTCCTCGGGCTGGCTTCACATCGAACTTTAGTTAGTGCTTTATGAAACGGTATTTGCTTCTTGTATGGCTTGGGTTATCGGTTGTGGCCTGTAAAAAAACGGAACCGCAGACATTTACCGGGCCGAGAGCCGAGGGACGCGTCTCTTTCCTGCAGGAAGAGATGGTCGTGAAAGTGACCCCGTCTATGAACTCGGTGACGATTCCGGTCTGCCTGACCCGGCCCGACCGGTCGCAGACTTTGGTTACCAATGTGAGTGTGACCTCTTCGACGACCGCCGAAGAGGGGCGGCACTTCCAGATGCAAACCGTAGAACCCGAACCGAGCGGATTCTTAAAGGATTATTATCCTGTAGCGCTGTTCAGTCCGGGGGATACGGTGGCCTTGTTCTCGATTACCCTGGCCCCGACTCAGATCGATAAACCGTATGTTATCGAGTTGTTCATTCCGGATACCTACAATCCGTTCCATATGGATCCGATTATCCGCCAGTTATTGATTCGGTTGGAACCGGTTGCGGAACAAGAGTAATATCGGGTTTCAACAGCTTGTTGAATCTCGCATCCTTCAACGGATATCCTTGCTTCAGGCAGTAAGGATATCCGTTTTTTATCTTTGCCCCGGCTGGAACCGTACCTTTTCTTTAGAAAAGGTACCCAAAATACTTTCGACGGATGCTCACGCATCCTCCCGCTGCCGGCAGCCCAACTCTCGGACTCTTCTTTGGGCCGGGAGCGAACGGCGCGCTAATGCGAGCTCAACCTCATGCGCGCCGTTCGCCCCGACCCAAAAGGAACCACAGATAATGAGGACTGCGGAGCCTAAGGCGTAGCGTAGCTATCACGAAAGTTCTTTGCGCCGCTTTCTTACAAGAAAGCGGCAGTTCCCTGCGGGTAGACACAGGAAAATCGTATCTTTGTTACTTCAGGAAGTCAACAAAAGCAAGATCGTTATGACACAACTTTTCGTCGAGTGGAACGTCGACCCCGTCGCCTTTTCGTTCGGCAGTTTCGAAATCGCCTGGTACGGCGTTTTGTGGGCCCTCGCCCTGCTCAGCAGTCTGTGGCTTTTCGCCCGGATGGTGCGTCGCGAGGGGCTCGACCCCCGGCTCGTAGACTCCGGTTTTCTGTACGGCGTTCTCGCCACCATTATCGGCGCCCGCCTCGGCCACTGCCTCTTTTACGAGCCCCAAGAGTACTTCCTGCACCCCTTCATGGACAGTTTTCCGTGGATCAAGCTGCTTGATATTCGCGGCGGCGGATTGGCCAGCCACGGAGCCGCCCTGGGGCTGCTCCTCGGGCTGTGGCTCTTCGCCCGGAAGTGGAAGTTTCCCTACATCTGGATTCTCGACCGCGTCGCCGTGATGGTACCGCTGGCCGGCGCCCTCGTGCGGTTCGGCAACCTCATGAACTCCGAGATCTACGGCGACCCGACCACCCTGCCCTGGGGCTTCATTTTTCTGCGTGCCCATGAGACCGTACCCATGCACCCGACCCAGATCTACGAAGCATTGGCCTATCTGGCCATCTTCTTTCTGCTGGCCCATTTGTATTGGCGCACCCGTCTCGCCGAACAGAAACGCGGTGTACTCTTCGGCCTCTTTTTGATCCTGCTTTTCAGCGTTCGGTTCCTGATCGAATCCATCAAACAGCCCCAGGAAGCGTGGGAGCAGGATATGATTCTGAATATGGGCCAGATACTCAGCCTGCCATTCATCGTTGCCGGCGGCGCGATCCTGTGGTGGGCCCTTCGGCGACCGGCCCAACCATATACCGATATGCCGCTCGCGAACCCCGCTCCGAACCCTACCATTAAAAAACATAAATAACCATGCGCCTTCTCCTTATCAGCAACTCCACCAACGCAGGCGAAGCCTATCTGGAATACCCCAAACAGCAGATCGCCGATTTTCTGGCCATTTCGGCCACCCCCGTGAAACGCGTGCTGTTCGTTCCCTACGCCGCCGTGACCTTCAGCTACGACGACTACCAGGCCAAAGTCGCCAACCGCTTCGCCGAGTTCGGCGTCGAAGTCGACTCCGTCCACACCTACGCCGATCCGGTGCAAGCCGTTCGGAATGCGCAGGCGATTGTCGTGGGAGGCGGCAACACCTTCCACCTGGCCAAGACCATGCAGGATCAGGGCCTCTACGAACCCATTCGCGAAGCCGTTCTGGAGCGCGGCGTGCCCTATGTCGGGTGGAGCGCCGGCTCCAATATGAGCTGCCCCACGATCTGCACCACCAACGACATGCCGATCGTGGAACCCCTCTCGTTCAAAGCCTTGGGACTCATTCCCTTCCAGATCAACCCGCACTATCTCGATGCCCATCCCGAAGGACATGCCGGCGAGACGCGCGAGATGCGCATCGAAGAGTACATCGCCGCCAACAAAGGGATGCGCGTCGCCGGATTGCGCGAAGGGTGCATGCTGCGGGTCGAAGGGCGGAACCTCTCGCTGATCGGGCCCCGCACCATGCGGCTGTTCCGTTACGGAACCCCTCCGCGCGAGTTGGCAGCGGGTGAAGAGCTCTCGTTTTTGTTGAACGACTGACCCCCTCGGTTTTATGGACAGACTGGATGAAATCGTCCGGAACGAATGCGACACCTGCGGCTTTTCGGCCGCAGGTGTCGTCGCTTATGCCCCGTTGGAAGCCGAGCGGGAACGCTTTCAGAGATGGCTCTCGGCCGGTTACGGCGCCGACATGGGGTATCTGGCCCGTTCGGCCGCCTATCGGCACGATCTGCGGAGACTGTTTCCCGAAGTTCGCAGCGTGGTCGTGACCCTGACCTCCTATCGCCGTCCTCCCGCCGTGCGCCAGCCGGAAGGAGTGCCTCGAATCGCCCGTTTCGCCTGGGGTCGGGATTACCACGACGTCCTGAAGCGGAACATGCGGCATTTGTTGGACGCGATTCGCCGTCACGAAGGGTTTGCAGCGGCCAAGGGTCGGGCAGTGGTCGACAGCGCCCCGGCTTTCGAACGGGCCTGGGCCGTTCGGGCCGGCTTGGGATGGATAGGCCGCAGCTCGATGTTGGTTCATCCCCGCTTGGGGAGCTTCATCCTCATCGGTCTGTTGTTGTTGGACGTCCCGCTGCCGGACGATTACGTCCCGCCGATCGGCGTGCCGAACGGCTGCGGCAGTTGCAGCCGGTGTATGGAAGCCTGTCC
The DNA here is from genome assembly GCF_948810725.1 of uncultured Rikenella sp. Taxonomy (NCBI): domain Bacteria; kingdom Pseudomonadati; phylum Bacteroidota; class Bacteroidia; order Bacteroidales; family Rikenellaceae; genus Rikenella; species uncultured Rikenella sp. Next base: position 627 of record NZ_CAQIVA010000041.1, on the reverse strand, counting down.
CACCGGCGCAATCGTCGCACCCCGGACGCTTGATGCGCGTCGGTGCCTCTCTTACCAGACCATCGAACGTCGCGAAGCGGTCGAGGCAGAGTTTCGTGCAGCTTTGGCAGGACGGATTTTCGGTTGCGACCGTTGCATGGAGGTCTGCCCGTATAACAACCAGGCCGAGATGCCGTTATCTCCGGTCGGTTCCGGCCTGGAGGCGAATCCGGCCCAGTTGTCAGTGACAGCGGAAGAGTGGCAGGAGATGTCCGCCGCCGAGTTTGTCGAGCGTTTCGGTGCGAGTCCTTTGTCTCGGGCCGGTCTATCGAAGCTCCGCACCTCCCTGCCGTAGCCCATCCTATCGGGGTAGAGGTTGTCGCGAGGTTAGGGCAGACCCGGCCATAGCATCCCGTAGGGATGCGCTCTAAAGTTTCTTTGGTTCTTTCTGTTCACAGAAAGAACAGTCCCCTCAAACCCATCGTGCGCCGCCGCCGTAAAAGGGAAATCTTGTCAAAATGCACTTGTGCGTTTTGACTGGATTTCCCAAGGCGCGCATCAAAGAACTGGGCCGAACAGCTTAAGCGATACGTAGTATCGCTCCGTCCCGCCGGGGCGCCCATCGGGCGTTTTGTTAGGGTTGTCTTT
>NZ_CAQIVA010000040.1:0-16875 GCF_948810725.1 uncultured Rikenella sp. | reverse complement strand
GCGCTCGGGCCGCGCGGGCCCCACGTCCCGTGGACGGGAAATGCTGACGCATTTCAACTACCAGCCTCGGCCCAATTCCTCGCCCCATTCTTTGTTCGCGCGCCTGGGGAAATCTTGTCAAAACGTGCTAGCACGTTTTAACGATTTCCCTCTTTAGGCGTGACGCGCGGGAGAACTGTTGTCGCGCGCCTACGCGATTCATTCTCTTTCGGCTTGCGCCGAAATAGCTGAATCGCTTCTTTAGACGGGGCGCGCGGCTTTGGCTACAGGAGGGTACTGCGCTCGGGCCGCGTAGGCCCCACGTCCCGTGGACGGGAAATGCTGGCGCATTTCAACTGGCAGCCTCTACCCCTATTCTCTGTCCGCGCGCTGGCGGAAATCTTATTCAAACGCGAACAACGCGTTTGAATGATTTCCTTCTCCAGCAGTCGCGCGCGGGTCGAGCTCTGTCCCGCCTCGAACTGTTCTTTTTGTGAACAAAAAGAACAAAAAAAACTTTAGAGCGCATCCCTACGGGATGCTCTGGCCGGGTCTAACCGCAGAATCCCCAAAAGCATTGCTACAGCCGCCTATAAGCAAAAACCGTCCGCAACAATTAAGCAGCCCCTACTCTATCGCGAGTCCACCGAACAGTCGCATAAAATGGCCGACATACACCCGTTTTACCTCCGCCAGCGTCGGCACCGGACTTCCCGTCCCTGCCAACTCCGCCGCCAGCGAAGTCACCCCTTTGTCCCTAAAGCCGCAAGGGTGGATATAGTCGAAATATTTCAAATCGGTCGTCACATTCAGGGCAAAACCGTGCATCGTCACATACCGTGATGCCCGCACCCCGATCGCACAAATCTTCCGTTCCGGCCGCCCACCCGCCGCAGGAAGCCACACCCCCGTCGCATGCGGAACCCGATACCCCTCGATCCCCCATTCCGCAATCGTCGCGATCACACTCTCCTCCAACCGGTCGATATACTCCCGAAGCCCCAGCCCATGCCCGCCGATCGTCGACAGGTCCAGAATCGGATACCCCACCAACTGACCGTATCCGTGGTACGTAATATCTCCGCCCCGATCGATCCGGTAGTACGTCGCCCCGATCGAACGCAAAAACGCCTCGCTCACCAGCAGGTTATTCTCCCGCCCGCTCTTGCCGAGCGTATAGACGTGCGGATGCTCGCACAACATCAGCACCCCCCGCGCCTCGTCCGCCGCCCCCGCCGAGACACGCTCCAGCAGCCCGTCGAAAAAGCTCCGCTGCCGCTCCCACGCCGTCCCGTAATCGATCACCCCTTCGTCCCGTACCTCGATCATCCCTTCTGCGCGGTTAAAGTATTCAACGGTCGGGACACCTTCGGCGCCAACCGATCCGCCATATAAGAAGAACGGACGAGCGGCCCGCTCTCCGTATGAACGATCCCCCGCTCCACCGCCGCCGCCGCGTAGCGGGCAAAGAGATCCGGATGGACATATTCCGCCACCGGATAATGCCGCGAGGTCGGTTGCAGATACTGCCCGATCGTCATCCGCCGCACCCCCGCCGCCGCCAGGTCGTCCAACGCGCCGAGCACCTCGTCGCACGTTTCGCCCAAGCCCACCATCAGCGCGCTCTTGGCCAGATCGTCCCGTCCGAGAGCCGCCCCGCGGGCCGCGATGTGCCGAAGTACCTGTAAAGATGTGTCGTAAGAAGCCCGGCGGTCGCGCACCGTCGGCGTCAGCCGGGCCGTGGTTTCGAGATTGTGCCCCACGATATCCGCTCCGGCGTCCAGAACGACGTCGAGCAGGCCCGTATCGCCCGAAAAATCGGGAATCAAAAGTTCGATGGTCGTATTCGGATTGAGCGCGCGAATCGCCCGCACCGTCTCGGCCCAATGCGCCGCCCCTCCGTCCGGAAGGTCGTCGCGATCGACCGACGTAATCACCGCATGGCGCAGCTCCATCAGCTGCACCGACCGGGCGATCCGTTGCGGTTCCGCCGGGTCGAGTGGCGCCGGAGAGGCCGACGACTTGGTGGCACAGAACCGGCAGGCGCGCGTACACACGTCGCCCCCGATCATAAACGTAGCGGTTCCCCTGCTCCAGCAGGTCGAGATGTTGGGACACCGGCCGCTGGAACAGATGGTATGTAGATCGTGCCGCCGCACGAGTGCAGCGACAGCGGCATAACGCGGATCGTTATGAAGCTTTATTTTCAGCCATTCCGGTTTGTGCGTGCCGACTTTCTCATGCGTGCAAGGCATTAGCGATTTTTCATTTTTCAGAATGTTACAAAGTAACGAAAAATCCTCCGAAATTCCGAACCCCGATCCGGAATTCCTCCCTCTTCCGTCGCTATCCGTCCGTGCCGAAAAGCCACCCGGACGATCCGTTTCAGCCTCCCGAATCGCTCGAAAATAATCCGAAATAATCTAATTATAACATAATACATGTTCACTAAAATATCTGAACCGAAAACTCCATATCTTTCGATGTTTGCCACCCACAACCACATACCCAACCGTTCGACAGAGACGCACGGGCCGCCCCGACCCTCCGACGAGGCGGCACGGAGCGATTCCGGCCCTTTGTCTGCTCTTTTTCGGGCTGCCCGCCGCCGCACAGACCGGACTGCCGCCCGCCGCCGATTCGGTGACCTGGCGGCTCGACGCCGCCGAAAATCCGTTCGGATTCGCTCCGCTGCACGCCTACGACGACTATTGGGATCAGACCGTCGATTTCGGGTTCGGTTTCCTGCGCTACAAACCCCGCGGATACGACAACCGCTACCGGACGTTCCGCGCAAACGGCCTCTCCCTCGCCGAATGGGAAGAGGGGACGCCGGCCTGGAACGCCGTCTACGGACTCAACGACGTCGGCACCCGGAGCCACGCGGGCTTCGATGCCACCGGGCGGACGGAAGAACGGCAAATGCTCGCCTGGCAACAGACGCGCGGCGGACGAGTCGTCCTCTCGACTTCGAACCGCACCTACACGCTGCGCGGCTCGGCGGGCTATCGCTCCGGCGAGAACGCCCGCAACGGCTGGAGCTACTCCCTCTTCGCCGGACGGACGTGGGCGGGCGACGGAGGAGGATCGTACACGGTCGAGGGGACGTGGAACGACAGCTGGGCCGTTTTCGGATCGGTCTCGAAACGGTTCGGCGGAGACCGGCACCGGATCGCCCTGACCGCCTGGTATGCACCGAACCGGCGGGCACTAGCCTCCGCTTCGACCGAAGAGGCTTTCGACCTGACCGGCAACCGCCTCTATAACCCCGCATGGGGCCGGTGGAACGGCACGCGACGGTCGGCCCGCATCCGAAGCGCCGCCGAGCCGATCGCGATGCTGAATTACGCCTACGATTCGGGCGACGCACTGCGGATCGCCGCCACGGCAGGCGTGCGGTTCGGCCGGTCGGCATTCTCGGGGCTCGACTGGTACGACGCGCCGAATCCCCATCCGGACTACTACCGCTACCTGCCGAGCTTCTACCCGGAGGGGAGCGCCGAACGGAAACTGGCCGACGAACGATGGCGCACGGACGAGTCCACGCGTCAGATCGACTGGGCGGCTCTCGCGGCACAAAATCGGGACGACAGCCCGAGGGCGCACTACATCGTGGCGAGCCGGATGCGCGACTACCGGGAGTTCGCGCTGCACGTCACCGCCGACTGGCGACCCGACGCCCGCACCCGCTGGCAGGGAGGATTCGAATGCGCCGCTGCGGACAACCTGCACTTCAAACGACTGGACGACCTGCTGGGCGGCGGCTACTGGTTGGACGTGGACGTCTTCGCCGAGAATCCGGAAGACGCGCCCAACGGCACCCAGAACGACATGCGTTATCCGAACCGGGAGGTGCGCGAAGGCGACACGTTCGGATACAAATACTCGATGCAGGGTCTCCAGCCTCGCATGTGGGCCCGCTTTTCGAGGCGGTGGAGGCAGTGGGACTTCGAAGCGGCGGGGTCGGTCGGCGCGATGGCCTTCCGCCGCTTCGGCTACTACGACAAACAGAACTTCCCGAGCAACGAGTCGTTCGGCTGGTCGAAGTGGTCGGCCCATCCCGAGTGGCTCGTGCAGGGCGGAGCGGGATACAACCGGGGCGGCCGGCTGCGCGTCGGGTTCCGGTTCACGGCCCGGAGCCTCGCTCCGACGCCCCGCCGGGCTTTTATCTCACCCGAGTACCGCAACGCCCTCGTGCCGGGGGTGAAAAACGAACAGATGCTGGAGGCGGAGCTCCGGGCGGACTACCGGGCACCGCTCCTCCGGATCCATGCGGCTCTCTTCGCCGCGACGGTGCGCAACCGGACGGAGGTGCGGCGATTCTACAACGACCTGACCCACTTTTTCTGCAACTACCCGATGACGGGGATCGACACGCGCCACATCGGCGCGGAGCTGTCGGCCGAAATCCGGCTGGGGCCCCGGTTGCAGCTGAAGGCGGCCGCAGCGGTGACCGACTGCCGCTACACGTCGAACCCGCAGGCGACGGTGATCCGCGAAAGCACCGGCGAACCGATCGCGACCGAGACGGTCTACTACCGCGGACTGCACACGGCCACGGGGCCCCAGACGATCGGCGCGCTGGAGCTGGAATACGCTCCGCGGGGCTGGGTGTTCACCGCGACACTGAAGGGGTGGGCGGGCAACTACATCTCGCCGACGCCGCTCCGGCGCAGCGAGGCGGCTGTGGAGCGGTGGAAATACACGCCCGAGGCACGCGCCATAGCCGCCGAGCAGGAGAATCTCGGCGGCGGGGCGACCATCGACCTCTTCATCGGAAAAACCATCTATTTCGGAGCCCGGCACCGGCTGGGGCTCTATGCCGGCATCGACAACCTGCTGAACCGCCGCACGATCCGGGCCAGCGGCTACGAATCGTCGCGACTGTACCGAAAAACCCAAAAGGAGGTCTACCTGCCGCTGGCCTCGAAATACTACTACGCCCGGGGTATCACTTTCTTCGCCACCGCCTCCTACCGATTCTAACGCAAGAAAGCACACCAGGAACCGTACCATTCGGCGGAAATTTTCCTATCTTTGTCGCTTCGAAACCTTTCTTTTAAAACCTCTTCCGATGGCCCTGACAATCCCTCCCTACTACCGCGCGAGTCTGAACGGGAACAGCATGGAGAGTGCCATCCGGCTGCTCAAGGAAAAATTTCAGGAGTGTTTATCGAAAAAACTGGGACTGCGACGCGTAACCGCGCCGCTCTTTGTTTTGTCCGGCACCGGCATCAACGACGACCTCAACGGCTCGGAACGGGCCGTATCGTTCCCCATCCGGGACATGGGCGACCGCAGGGCCGAGGTGGTGCACTCGCTGGCCAAGTGGAAACGGATGAAACTGGCCCAGTACCGCATCGCGCCCGGTTACGGCCTCTACACCGACATGAACGCCATCCGGGCGGACGAGGAGCTGGACAACCTCCACTCGCTCTATGTCGACCAGTGGGACTGGGAGCGGACGATGCGGGCCGAAGAGCGCAACCTCGCTTACCTGAAAGGGGTGGTGCAGGACATTTACGACGTCCTGCGGGAGGTCGAGGCGGCTACTTACGAACGGTTTCCGCACATCACGCCGGTCTTGCCGGACAAGATCACCTTCATTCAGGCGGAAGAGCTCCTGCGACGGTATCCGGGCCTCACGCCCAAGGAGCGCGAGCGGGAGGCGGCAAAGGAGTACGGGGCGGTTTTCATCATCGGCATCGGCGGACAGCTCTCGGACGGCACGAAGCACGACGGACGGGCGCCGGACTACGACGACTGGAGCACGGTCAACGAGGAGGGCTATGCGGGGCTCAACGGAGACATCGTGCTGTGGAATCCGGTGCTCGAGGTGCCTTTCGAACTCTCGTCGATGGGAATCCGGGTCGATGCGGCGGCGCTGAAGCGGCAGCTGGAAGAGGCGGGATGTCCGGAGCGGGCCGGGCTGGAGTTCCACCGGGCGCTGCTCGACGGCGAACTCCCCCTGTCGATCGGCGGCGGGATCGGCCAATCGCGCCTCTGCATGTTCCTGCTGCGGTGCGCCCATGTCGGCGAAGTCCAGGCATCGGTCTGGCCGGACGAGATGCGCGAGGCGTGCCTCCGGGCGGGAATCGAACTCAAATAACCATTCACGGAACCTAACCATTTACCATGTTTAATACTATGACTTCACTCAGATTCAAAGTGGTGGACGAAGCGATCCGGCGCAAAGCCAAGGAAGTGGTGCTGCCGGCGGAACGGCCGTCGGAGTACTTCGGCATGTACGTCTTCAACCGCGACCGGATGCGGAAATACTTGCCGAAAAACGTCTATGTCGCGCTGGTGGATACGATGGAGAATCGGACTCCCCTCTCGCGCGAACTGGCCATGAACGTGGCGGCGGGGATGAAGCAATGGGCTTTGGATATGGGTGCGACGCACTATACGCACTGGTTCCAGCCGCTCAACGGCGGGACGGCCGAAAAACACGACGCTTTCGTGGAGCACGACGGACACGGCGGGATGATCGAAGAGTTCTCCGGCAAGCTGCTCATCCAGCAGGAGCCCGACGCGTCGAGCTTTCCGAACGGCGGGATCCGCAACACGTTCGAGGCCAGGGGATACTCGGCATGGGATCCGACCTCGCCGGCCTTTATCGTGGGGACGACCCTCTGCATTCCGACCGTCTTCATCGCCTACACGGGCGAGGCGCTGGATTTCAAGACCCCGCTGCTGAAGTCGATCGACGCAGTGGATCGGGCGGCGACCGATGTGTGCCAGCTGTTCGATCCGCAAATCAAACGGGTAACGTCGTTTTTGGGTTGGGAACAGGAGTATTTTCTGGTCGACGAAGGGCTGTGGGCGGCACGTCCGGACTTAGTGCTGACAGGGCGGACGCTGATGGGACACGAGAGCGCGAAGAACCAGCAGCTGGAGGATCACTATTTCGGAGCGATTCCGACCCGGGTGGCGGCATTCATGCGCGATCTGGACGTCGAGCTGCTCAAGCTCGGCATCCCGGTCAAGACCCGGCACAACGAGGTGGCGCCGAACCAGTTCGAACTGGCCCCGATCTATGAGGAGACCAACCTGGCAAACGACCACAACCTGCTGTTGATGAGCGTCATCCATCGCATAGCGAGACGGCACTGTTTCCGCTGCCTGCTGCACGAGAAGCCGTTCAAAGGGATCAACGGATCGGGCAAACACAACAACTGGTCGCTCGGGACGGACACCGGCGTAAACCTCTTCTCGCCGGGCAAGACGCCGAAGGACAACCTCCTCTTCGTCACCTTCCTGGTCAATACGATCATGGCCGTCTACAAATACAACGGGATACTCAAGGCGTCGATCATGAGCGCGACCAACGCGCACCGGCTGGGAGCCAACGAGGCTCCGCCGGCGATTATTTCGGTCTTCCTCGGACGGCAGCTCAGCGAAGTGCTCGACAAGATCGAGAACTCGTCGTCCGAAGAGGCGATCGCGGTGGACGAGAAGGCGGGATTCCGGCTCGGGGTGACCTCCATTCCGGAGCTCCTGCTGGACAACACCGACCGCAACCGGACATCGCCGTTCGCCTTCACGGGGAACCGGTTCGAGTTCCGCGCGGTGGGCTCGTCGGCCAACTGCGGCGGGGCGCTGACGGTGCTCAACACGGCGGTGGCGGCACAATTGAAGCTCTTCCGCCGACAGATCGACGAACTCTCGGCCACGGGGATGCCGATCGAAAAGGCCATTTTCACCGTCCTGCGGGACTATATCCGCGAATGCAAACCGGTGCGGTTCGACGGCAACGGGTACAGCGACGCCTGGAAACAGGAGGCCCGGGAACGGGGGCTCGACACGGAGACCAGCGCGCCGCTGATCTTCGACCGGTTCCTCACCCAGGAGTCGATCGAACTCTTCACCTCGATGGGCGTCCTCTCGAAGGTCGAGCTCGAAGCACGGACGGAGGTCGAATGGGAGACTTACACCAAAAAGATACAGATCGAGGCACGGGTGCTGGGCGACCTGGCGATGAACCACATCCTGCCGGTGGCGTCGCGCTACCAGAGCATGCTGCTCGACAAGGTGGCCAAATTCGGCGAGATCTTCCCGGCCGACGAGGCGAAACAGCTGGCCGAACAGGATCGCCTGCTGATCGTCAAACTGGCCGAACACATGAAAGAGGTGCAGCGGCAGGTCGAAGAGATGGTCGAAGCGCGGAAAGTGGCCAACCGCATCGCCGACGAACGGGCCAAGGCGATCGAATACCACGACAAGGTGGTGCCGCTCATGGAGTCGATCCGCTACCACATCGACAAACTCGAACTCATCGTCGACAACGAGATGTGGACACTGCCGAAATACCGGGAACTCCTGTTTTTGAAATAACCACACACACATCGCAAAACCATGCCTTGGATCATTCTGGCCGCCTGCCTGTTGCTTTTCATCATCGTCCCGATCTCGATCCACAACGGGTTCGTGCGGCGACGCAACGCGATCAAAAACGCCGGCGGAGCGATCGATGCCGTGCTCAAACAGCGGTTCGACCTGCTGCCCAACTTAGTGGAGACGGTCAAACGCTACGCGGCGCATGAAGCGGAGGTCTTCTCGTCGGTGACGGCCCTGCGCGGCGGGAAACAGAGCTACGACGAGTTGTCGGCGCAGGAAAAACAGCAATTCGACTTGGGTTTCGGGGTCGGCCTGCGGAACTTCTACGCCGTGGCCGAACGGTATCCGGAGCTCCGGGCGTCGGACAACTTCATGCACCAGCAACGCACGCTCAACGAGCTGGAAGAGCAGCTCTCGGCGGCGCGGCGCACCTACAACGCGGCGGTGACGGACTACAACGACTCGATTCAGGTCTTTCCGGCGTCGATCATCGCGGGCATGGGACATTTCCAGCCGGAAAAGGCGCTCGAAACACCGGAAGAGGAGCGACAGGCGCCGAACCTCAAATCCCTGTTCGGAGATAACTGATGGAACAGGTCGCAACCTCTCCGGCCGACGAAACGATAGCCGTACACAGCGGCGAATTCCCGCAGTTGCAGGCCCGCTATCGCCGACAGTGGCGGATCTGGGCAGCGGTTTGTGCGGGAGGGACGCTGCTCGGCGCAGTCGTGGGCGGCAGCGTCTGGGGCTGGGGGCTGATGGTCGCTTCGGTCGTGTTGCTGGCGATCGTCTCGATCCAGTTGTCCCGCCAATTATCGCAATACTATAAAGGAGAGATCGTACCGCAACTCGTCCGTCACTTCTGCGACGAGGGAGAGTACGACGCGAACGACGGCATCGACGAAGAGGTGTTCATCGAGAGCAATCTGTTTCCGACCCGGCCGGACCGCTATACGACGGAAGACCTGATCGAGGGACGGATCGGCAAGACGGAGTTCCGTTTTGCGGAGGTGAAGGCGATGGAGGAGCGCACCGTACATACCTCGCGCGGGACGCGGACGACGTGGGTGAAAATTTTCCGGGGTTTCTTCTTCGTAGCCGACTTCAACAAGGATTTCGCCGGACAGACGACGCTCGTACCTAACTTCTGGGGGGCGAAATGGCTGGCGGGAAAACAACGGGTGACGTTGGAGAACCCGGAGCTGATGCGCCGTTTTCTGGTCTGCTCGACGGATCAGATCGAGGCCCGGTATATCCTCACGCCGGGGCTGATGGAGCGCATCATGAAGCTGGCGAAGCGGTACCCGCGCTGCCTGCGGATCAGTTTCACGGGCTCGTGCATCATGGTGGCGCGCGACTGTTCCCGCAACCACTACGAGGCGGGGCTCTGGCGACCGATGTCGGAATGTATTCGGCGCGACATCCTGGCGGTGCGCGAACTGACGGGGCTGGTCGAAGAGCTCAACATGAACACGCGCATCTGGACAAAAGAATAACCGTTCGATTTATTCGTATTTGCCCGGGAGGGAACCGTTCTCTTTGTGAACAAAGAGAACCAGAAAAACTTTAGACGGATGCTTACGCATCCTCCAGCTGCCGGCGGCCCAAATCTCGGACTGTTGGTTGGGCTGGGGTTTTCCGGCGCAGCGCGCTTGGGTTATTTTGCCCATGATTTAGCGCGCTCGCCGAGAAAACCCAGCCCGACAGACTCGCGAAACATGAGGACTGCGGAGCCTGAGGCATAGCGTAGCTATCACGAAAGTTCTTTGGGTACCTTTCTTTCAACCGACGCTGCCAGTGAGCGCAATGCAAACGCAGTTTGCAAATTGCCGAGCGGCGAGGAGGAAGGCGTAAGCCAACAAAGGTACGGTTCCATCCGGGTAGACACAGATAATCGAACAGATTAAAATTATTTTATGAAACGATTGATGACCATGTTCGGAATAGCCACCGCGACCCTGACCAGTTGCGGAACCGCTCAGCCCGGCGACAGCCCTGCCGGGAATGCCGCACTCGACACCGCCCTGACCGCAGCCGAGAAAGAGGCACGCATATTTACCCCCGAAGTGATGTGGAAGATGGGGCGGATCGGGAACGGCGCCCTGTCGGCAGACGGGACGGAAGTCCTGTACACCCTGACCTATTATAATATGGGCGAGAACAAAGGATACACCTCGCTGTGGGTGATGCCGGTCGAAGAGCCCGGCAAAGCGCGACAGATTACGAACAACACCGGGAAAGACAACTCACCCGCATGGGGCGTCGATCCGAAAACCGGCGAGTCCTGCATCTACTTCCTCAGCACCAGAGGCGGCGACGACGCCACCCAGCAGCTTTGGCGCGTACAGCCCGACGGGGCGGGACTGCGACGCCTCTCCGACATCAAAGGAGGAATCACCGGCTTCGGAGTGAGTCCGAAAGGGGATAAGATTTGGTACACCGCCGACGTTCAGGTAGACTCGGTATCTTCGGCGGACATATACGGCATGAAAGCATCCAAAGCCCTGATCTACGACGACCTGATGGAGCGGCACTGGGACACTTGGGAAGACGGTGCCTACAGCCATATCTTCGTAGCCGACCTGAACCCTTCGGCCGCGGACGGCAACGGGATTTCCGATGCGCGGGACATTATGCCCGGCGAGCCGTGGGACGCGCCGACCGCCCCCTACTTCGAGATGAGCGAAGTGGCCTGGAACCACGCCGGGACACAGGTGGCATACACCTGCAAGAAGCTCACCGGGTATGAATACTCGATGAGCACGAACTCGGACATCTACCTCTACGACCTGAGCGACGGCTCGACCCGAAACCTGACAGACGGGATGCCGGGGTACGACAAATATCCGGTCTTCTCGCCAGACGACAGCCGGTTGGCGTGGCAAAGCATGGAACGCGCCCGGAACGAGTCGGACAAGGATCGCTTGTTCGTAATGGACCTCGCCACCGGGGCGAAAAGCTACGTAACCGACGGATTCGACTACAACGCCGCCAACCTGCGGTGGAGCGGAGACGGCAAGAGCATCTACTTCATCGCCCCGATCGAGGCGACCCACCAGTTGTGCCGGGCCGACCTCGCCACGGGCGATCGACCTGCGACCATTACCGTGCTGACGGCAGGCGACCACGACTACACCGACTTCAGCATCGCTTTCCCGACGACCGGCGAAGGCGGTGCGCAACAGCCGGTGGTCGTTGCGGCGAAGACCACCCTCTCGATGGCTCCGGAACTCTTCGCCATCGACCTCGCGAACGGGAAAGATACCCAGATCACCTTTATCAACAAAGAGATTTACGACCACATCGATATGGGCGACGTGCAGAAACGGTGGGTGACGACGACCGACGGCAAGCGGATGCTGACGTGGGTGATCCTGCCGCCGGACTTCGACAGCACGAAACAGTATCCGACCCTGCTCTACTGTCAGGGCGGGCCGCAGAGCGTCGTTTCGCAGCGGTGGAGCTACCGGTGGAACTTCCAGCTGATGGCGGCCCAAGGCTACATCGTGGTGGCGCCGAACCGACGCGGGCTGCCGTCGTTCGGACAGGAGTGGCTCGACCAAATCTCGGGCGACTACTCGGGACAGAACATCCGGGACTACCTCTCGGCCATCGACGATGTGTCGAAAGAGCCGTGGGTGGATATCGAGCGGCGGGGCTGCGTAGGGGCTTCTTACGGGGGCTACTCGACCTTCTACCTCGCGGGGCACAGCGACCGGCGGTTCAAAGCGTTCATCGCCCACTGCGGGATGTTCAACCTCGAAAGTTTCTACGGCGAGACCGAAGAGCTCTGGTTCCCGACCAACGACCTCGGCGGAGCCTACTGGGAACGGCCGGGCAATAAAGTGGCGGATCGTTCGTATGCCAACTCGCCGCACCTGGCGGTGAACGACTGGTATGCGCCGATCCTGATCATCACGGGGGCGAAGGACTTCCGGATTCCGTTCACACAGAGCCTTCAGGCTTTCACGGCAGCGCGGGCGCACGGCATTCCGTCGCGGCTGGTCTACTTCGAGGACGAGGGACACCAGGTCTTCAAACCGCAGAATTCGCTGGTCTGGAACCGCGAATTTTTCGGCTGGCTGGAGAAATACCTTAAACACTAACTCTGAGCCGCCCGATGAAGCGTTACATCGAACTCCTCGAACAACTGATCGCCACCCCCTCCTACAGCCGCGAAGAAAAGATGACGGCCGACCTGCTGGCCGCTTTTCTGACGGGGCGAGGGGTGGCGGAGGTACACCGGCTGCACAACAACGTGTGGGCCCGGAACCGATGGTTCGATCCATCGAAGCCGACCATCCTGCTCAACTCGCACCACGACACGGTGAAACCGGCGGCCGGATGGAGCCGCGATCCTTTTCTGCCGGAGGTGGTCGACGGGAAGCTATACGGCCTGGGGAGCAACGACGCGGGAGCGAGCGTGGTGAGCCTGACGGCAGCCTTTCTGCACTTCTACGAAGCGGAGGATTTGAAATACAACCTGCTGCTGGCTTTGACGGGAGAGGAGGAGGTTTCGGGACAGAACGGCATCGAGAGTATCTTACCGGAGATCGGCCCGTTGGATTTCGCCATCGTGGGCGAGCCGACGGGGCTCCATTTGGCGATTGCCGAACGGGGGTTGATGGTATTGGACTGCGTGGCGCACGGCAAACCGGGACACGCGGCGAGGGACGAGGGGGAGAATGCGATCTACCGGGCGATGGAGGACATCGAGTGGTTCCGCACCTACCGGTTTCCGAAAGAATCGGCCTTGTTCGGCGGGGTGAAGATGAGCGTGACGATCGTCAGCGCGGGGACACAGCACAATGTGGTGCCGGCGGAATGCCGTTTCACGGTGGATGTCCGGGTGACGGACCGCTATACGAACGAGGAGGTGCTGGCGATTGTGCGGGAACATGTCCGGTCGGATGTTTTCCCGCGGTCGACGCGGCTGAAGCCGTCGTCGATCGATGCTTCGCACCCGATCGTGGCGGCGGGGATGGCGCTGGGGCGACAGACGTTCGGCTCGCCCACGATGTCGGATCAGGCGCTATTATCAGTTCCGTCGCTCAAGGTGGGGCCGGGGGAGTCGGCGCGGTCGCATACGGCGGATGAGTTCGTCTATCTCAAGGAGGTCGAAGAGGGTATCGCCCAATACATCGCTCTGCTCAATGCTGTTCTTTAATCCTACGGTTTTAATACCCCGTTCATTGGGTTTTCTTTTTAACTTCGCTGCGCTCGTTTTCCTCCTCGCCGCTCGGCAATTTGCAAACTATGTTTGCATTGCTCTCGCTGGCAGCGTCGGTTGTGAACAAAAAGAACCAAAAAAACTTTAGACGGATGCTGACGCATCCTCCAGCTGCCGGCGGCCCAATTCTCGATTGGTTCGTCGGGCTGGTTTTTCCGGCGTGGGCGCATTAGGGTAATACCTGCATTATATGCGCCCCGCCGAGAAAACCCAGCCCGACAGACTCGCGAAACATGAGGACTGCGGAGCCTAAGGCATAGCGTAGCTAACTAAAAGTTTTTGGTGCCGCTTTTTCCAAAAAGCGGCAGTTCCGTCCAGCTCAAAGAATAGCGTACAGAAAACCGTACGGATAAAAACTGTCATTTTGGAGGAGTAGTCTATTTTGCCTACTTTTGCAGAAACTCTGCGGATGTGGTGTAATTGGTAGCCACGCCAGACTTAGGATCTGGTGCCTTGACCGGCGTGGGGGTTCGAGTCCCTTCATCCGCACATATCTTTTTTGTAACGCCCGGGCTGCCCGCAACCGACATTTGCGAAAAAGTCAGCACCGCAGCCACTCGAAGACCGCACGGAACGCCGCTTCGCGCGCCGCATGCGTCGAAAGGAACAGATCGTGCACCCCGTTCCGAATCTGCACGTAAGTCACGTCCGACCCCAGATTCCGCGCATAGCGACCGATATCCTCCACATTCAACACCGAATCCGACCGAAGCAACTCTTCGCTCCACTCCGTGCCGAAATACGACCGGTCCGAACTCATCACCAACACCGGCACCTCGATGTGCAACCCCCGTTTGATGCGCCGCTGGCCGTTGCGCACCGCCCGCAGCCACGAAAAATAGAGCGGAATCCCCTCGATCGGTTTGAATTTCGTATCGAAATGCCACGCCCCCCGGAAATCCCGGTGCATGCTCTGAGCATAGAGCGGCGACAGCTCGTTCTTTTTATGAGCGAACGGCAGGACGATGCTCACCGCCGCCGCCAACGGAATCTCGACCCGACGTTTGAACCACGACGCATTGAACTCCAAAAACGGGCTGTTCAACACCACCCGTGCAATCGCCGTCCGCTGTTCCGCCGGCCCGTCGTCGGCATACAGGGCCGCCAGCAATCCCCCCGTCGAATGCCCCAGGAGGATCACCTCCGTCGCCCCCTCGGCCAGAATCCGGCGGATACTCTCCGTCAGGTCGGGATAGTATTCGTACATCGACCGCGCAAAATCCGGGTGTTGCCCTTCGAGCAGCGACCGGCCGTACTTGCGAAGCTCCACGGCATAAAACCGATAGCCGTGCGCCACGAACTCTTCGGCCATATGCGTCTGGAAAAAGTAGTCGATATAGCCGTGCACGTAGAGCACCGCCCGCCGCGTGTCTCTCTCCGGCAACGGAGCCTTGATGAGCGTGGCGACCACCGGCCCGTCGTAGTCGGCCGGAAAATTCAGCGTCTGATATTCGAATTCCATAGGGTTCAATGCCAACAGTGGGTCAGACCGCAATCTTCCCCAGTCGTTTCAAGCTCGATCGTAGCATGTTCTATGCCGTTTTGTTCGCAAATGAACCGGATTTTTCGTTTGAGGGCGATTTGCGCTTCGGTGTCCAACGGCGCAACCGTCACCGCGTGCAACGTACTGACGTTCCGCTGGCCGTCCAGACTCCACAGGTGCAGGTCGTGGATCGAAGCCACCTCCGGCAAGGCCACGATCTCGTTTTTCAGCCGTTCCACATCAATTTCGGACGGGGTGTGCTGCAACAGGATGCGGAACGTAGCCCGCATGTTCCGATAGACGTTCCACAGCACCCAGCACGAAATGGCGATCGACAACAGCGGATCGAGAATCGGCACCCGGACGAAGAGCATCACCATGCTGACCACCAGCACGGCCAGCCATCCCAGCACATCTTCCATCATATGGAGCATCACGGCCCGTTCGCTGATCGAGCCTCCCTTTTTGAGCCTCAGCGCGGCAAAGCCGTTGACCAGCACGCCGAAGACGGCCAATCCGAGCATCCCTTCGGCATTGGGTTCCTGAGGCGTCACGATGCGTTCGACGCACGCTTTGATAATGAAGACCGAACCGACGAGCAGTACGGTGGAGATGAACAAGGCGCCGAGCAGCGAAAATCGCTTATACCCATAGCTATACCGGGCATCTCCGGGTCGTTCGGACACTTTCTGCAACCGCCAGGCGACGGCCAGCGACAAGCTGTCGCCGAAGTCGTGAAAGGCATCCGATAGAATCGCAATGCTGTTTGTCCACAGCCCTCCGATGAGTTCAACGGCGGCAAACCCGAGGTTGATGAAAAACGCAAGGGCAATATTTCCTGTCGCCGCATGATGGTGCATGTGGTCGTGGTGGTGTGGGTGGTTATGATCGTGCATGGCTCTGTTTGTCTATTTCTGGGTCTCTTTGCGCATGGTGTTTCGCGCTGCCCCGCCCCGGGCTTCCGCGATTCGGGCTATGAAGCAGGCGTGTTGCACTGCGGTGGCAGCCATGGCTTCAGCTGGTCTTCCGCTTCAAATGCGAGCGGTCGCAACGACATGAGTTTGAATTTTCAGTCACAAACTCTCAATACCGGCAACTCAGATACTCGCGCTCACGGTTTTCAGTTGCGTTGCCTCTCGGAATAAACGGGGGGCGTACTCTTTGTTTAAGCAGTTCGCCGCCAGCAGGAACGCAACCGAGCTTGCAAAAATACAATTGCCTTAGCGGGTTGAAGCCTGCGGGGCCCAAAGCAACGTCAGTTGCGGGCCTCCGCGGTCGGAGGCTTCGGCCCGCGCGGTTCTACGAACCGCAACTGCAACGCCCCATTCTCGGAAATTCGTCCTCGGCGCGCCCCCCTCGCGCCGCTAATGCGTCGCTCTCGCCGAGGACGGCGGTTCAAAGAACCGCGCTACTAGCTCTCGCCCCCAAGCCCCGGCCAAGAGTTCTGCCCAAAGCCAAGCCCCATGCGCGGCCCAACGCGGCGTGAAAACCGTTTTCGGTTTTCGCGCCCAAAGAACAAGTGCCGCCCCGGGTACGCCTCACTGCGGCTCCGCTATCGCTCCGCCGGTGCCGCTCGGCACTCGAAAGCTAGGCGTATCTACTCCTAAACGTCGCCCGCGGCAATTCTTGCCGGATTGGCCGAGTGCCAACCGGCAGAATATGCCATCTTAAGCGGGCGGGCGACGGAGTTTGCGCGCAGTTCTTTATTCGCGCGCCTGAGGAAATCTTGTCAAAATGCGCTGGCGCATTTTGACGATTTCCCTCCTAAGGCGTGGCGCGCGTCTTTAACTACAGGAGGGTACTGCGCTCGGGCCGCGCGGGCCCCACGTCCCGTGGACGGGAA
>NZ_CAQIVA010000039.1:0-16894 GCF_948810725.1 uncultured Rikenella sp. | reverse complement strand
ATAAGACGACCGACACCTCGACGCGGGTCAAGATCCAGAGCGCGCGGCTGGTGAACGTCTCCTCGCCGTTCTATGTGTCCGTGCGTGAGAGCTTTTATACTCCGCAAGAATATGTGACGATCGAGTGGAACCCGTATTACAACTCCAATGGCCCCGGTTCGACGGCATTCGGACAGTCGTCATTGAACTACGCCTATTTCACGCTGGAGGTGACGTTGGTAACCGGTAAGAAATTCAACATCGAAGGCATCATCACCCGTAACGACTACCAAGCGGGCGTCACGCCGTGGCAGACGCCCCCGCGCAACAAGAATACGCAATATTAAGAGTGAACTATGACCGAATGGCTAACGAATATCAGTAACCTGCTGAGTGTCCTCTCCGCCGCCGGCCTGCTGGGCGGAGGCGTGTGGATGTACCGCCGCGAGAACCGACGTATCAAGCAGGCCGAAGCCGCCCGCGCCGAGGCCGACCTGAACACCCTCGCTGCCCACGAATGGAAGGAGATCGCCGAACATCGCGAACAGAAATTGATAGCCCTCCAAGCAAGTAATGACGAGCTGACGAAACGGGTTACCGGTATGTTCGACACGGTGGGCCAGTGGCGCGACCGCTGCGACGAGAAGGACACCCGCATCCACGAGCTGGAGTTGAAATTGATGTCCGTCGAGATCCGCCTCTGCAACCGTCGCGGCTGTGCCGACCGGGAGCCGCAGTCGGGGTTCTGAGGCTATGCAAAGAAACCGCGCGATGCCTTTACCTGTCGCTGGGATGTGCAAAGAAAATCGTTTTTTTTTTGAATAAGTAGTAACTGAGATTGAAAACAGATTTTAACATGACCTATTTTACCATCGAAGAACTCTGCGTGTCAGACACCGCCCGCCGACGCGGCATCGACAACCGGCCCTCGGCAGCGATCGCCGGCAAGCTGCAAACCCTCATCGAACAGCTGCTCGACCCGATCCGCGCCGCGTGGGGCGGCCCGATTGCCGTAAACAGCGGCTACCGCAGCCCGAAACTGAACGCGGCGGTAGGCGGTGTCTCCACCTCCCAACACCTGCGCGGCGAGGCGGCCGACATCACCGTGGGAACCCCGGCCGAAAACAAGCGGCTGTTCGACAAAATTTTGGAAATGCAGGCCGCCGGAAAGATCGCATTCGACCAGCTGATCGACGAATCCGGTTACAAGTGGATCCACATCTCCTACCGCGCAGGAGCAAACAGAAACCAAACACTACACCTCAAATGAAACACATATTCCTTTATAGTATAGTAGCATTCGGAGGATGGATGCTGACCGGCTGCGCGACCTCGAAGCGCGTGCACGAAACGTTGCAAACCACAACAGCAGTAAACGAACAGACCGACCTACGCGCGGAATCCCGCCAAACAACCAAAGCGATCGCACACACTGCGACCGAGTCCACCAGCGCCGAATCCGAAGATGCCCGGCGGATCGAGCTGGAGTTCGACACGACCCGGCCGGTCGATTCCGCCACCGGCTGACCGCCGCTCAAGCGCGTTATCGTCATCGATCGCCGCCGGAACCGGGAAACCGACACCCACCGGCAGACGGTGGACACACTCAAACAACAAACGGAAACCACGCTCCAAGACAATACTCGCCGCGAAACCCAATCCGAGGCGATCGCCGACCGACAAACCGAAAAGAAAGCCCGATCACAGTGGCAGCTATGGCTGACCGCCGGCCTCATCCTCCTCGCCCTCGCTTGGGCCGCATGGAAAAGGTGGGGAAGGGAGTAAAAAAGAGGTATCTTTATGGATACCTCTTATGTTTAGATAGATAAAACCTGTTCTGAAAATCTGTCTTTATAATCATCATCCCATATCAATTGAATTTTTAAAGTAGGTACAAACCCCTCTGTACAAAAGAATATAAGATCAAATTTATCATAAGGCGTTAAGAGTTCATACGGAAGTTTTTCATCAAATCTAAACAAGATGAGTCCCTCTGTCTCACTCAAAATATTCAGTCTTATATTACGAGCATTCGCTTGGCCTTTATTATAAATTCTCAGTACACGTCTCCCTTTCTCTTCCTTAATGATATTTCCTTTGACATCTGCACTTCGTTTCAATATTTCTTCCTCTTCATGTTTTTGTATGGCTATCGCATTGAGTCTTTTTTCTTGATCTTTTAGTTTCTTGTCATGTTTGAAAAAAGTATAAACTGACATTAACAAAGCTCCTGCGGAAATCATCCAATCCAATATTTTCATGACTATTTTATTTTAAAGCATTTATGTTTTCTCGTTATTGAATTCAACGATGAAATGAGTTTCTGTTTTAACTCTTTTTCTATCTCAGTTTTGAATGATTCTATGTGCTGAGTAATGTGTTCTTGGTTAAGCTCAACGACCTCATCGTAGCCACCTAAATATTCGCGGCCACAACAATTACATTTTACATGGGATTGTACTTGAGTGAATTCCAAATCTTCACTACCACAAGTAGTGCAACGCAAAGTGATTTCTCGTTTCATAAGATTCTAATGTTTGGTTCAATAGCAAAGGAAAGTGCGTACGCTGCATTTTACAAGAGAAATCAATATTTTTTTGAGAAAAAGATTACAATCCTTCAAAAAATCCGGGCGGAAGTTCGCCACTTTCTCTGAGCGTTCGCCGAAGTGACGGCGGATGTAGTGGATCGTAGATTCGAAATCCCGGTGGCCGAGATGGTTTCGCACCTCCACGATCGACGCGCCCGACTCCAGCAATTTACCGGCTGCCGTGTGTTTCAGGGAGTAGAACTTGTAGCCCGACGGTAGGTGAAGCCGTTCCCGAAACTCCCGGAACCGACGGTTAAAGTAGTTCTTGCCCCACGGGATCGGCCCCGGCTCTCCATCGTTACCAAAAACGTAGTGCGAAGCAGCGTAGTCGGTAATTCTATGCTTTCGACACAGCTCTATCAATGCCTCCGGCATCGTGATGTTACGCGCTCCGGTCTTGCCGTTTGCTGCCCGAATGTGGACGGTCTGCGTAAAGAGATTGATGTCCTCCACTTTTAGTAGCCGAAGTTCGTTTCCCGGTCGGCAACACAGGAAAAACTCGAACATGCAGGCCACAAAAAACTGTGGATCTTCCTTGGCCACCAAAGCCAGCAGCTTCTGCATGTCGCAATCGGCGATCGGCCGGGCGGCCATGTCCTGACGCTTCGGAGGTTTCGGAATGGTAGTAGTAGGTAGGCGGTCGATCAGTTTTCGGGACAAACAGTATTTGAAAAACTGGTTCAGATTCTGCTGGTACTTTTCGATCGACAGACGATCCAGCTGCCGTTCCTGAATCAGATAGGTAACGAAACGATTGATAACGGCATCATCGATTTCATATACCCGCCGATCGATCAGGTCGTTTTTCTCCAACCACAGCACGAAAATCCGGAGTTTGGATACATAGCTCTCCATCGACTTCTTCGATACCGACAGCCGCTTCTCTTCAATGAATTTCGAGACATGTCGCCGAATATGAGAACCATCCCGCCGTTGTGTCCCGAACATACCGGCAATAGCCTGATACTCGGTCTCGTCGGAGTAGATAACCGCATCGTCCGCCCACGGCCGCCAACCGGCTCGGAGCTTGAGCGTATATTCTTTGATGATTTTGGCGGCCAGTTTGGTCTCTTCCTGCCTGTCCGCACACGCTTTGAATCCCCGTACGATCCGGTATCGTTCCAAACGATCCGTCCGCGGGTTATAGACCGAGTAGAGGACGCACAAGCGCCCCTTGAATGTGGAAGCCTTTGGAAGAATAACTTCCACCTTTCTGAAATTCCGAGTTCTCATAAGGCATCTGTGTTTGAAGTATCCCCATACTCAAGAATACAGAAGCCCTCAGGAGCGGTTAATTGGCCACTATACAAAAGTGCACCAAATTAACCGCGGAATGAATTTCATAAATCGCTATAAATCAATGATTTACAGCGATTCGTGGAGCTGGAGGGAATCGAACCCTCGTCCAAACGAGGAACCCCGAAGTGTTCTACATGCTTAGTCTTCGCTTCGTTGTCGGGAGGGGGCCAGGAGGAAGACGTCCGAACCCGATCCGTAGTCCGTTGTGTTTCGCCCCTCGGCCCGGACTGCCGGGAGGCTATCTCTCAATTGATTGATACCCGTTGCCGAAACGGGCTGAAAGCGGTCCCTTTCCGGCGGGTACTCGTCGGCCCGGCTCCTTGGCCGGGCGGATTAAGGTAATGTCACTTGGTGAGATTACGCAGCGAGTGCATAGCTGTT
This sequence comes from uncultured Rikenella sp., assembly GCF_948810725.1. Taxonomy (NCBI): domain Bacteria; kingdom Pseudomonadati; phylum Bacteroidota; class Bacteroidia; order Bacteroidales; family Rikenellaceae; genus Rikenella; species uncultured Rikenella sp. The sequence continues at coordinate 12,645 of NZ_CAQIVA010000039.1, read as the reverse complement.
ATTGCCATTTGTAGTTTGAAAGTTCCGTTTAACGAGGTCCCTTACAACCCTCGGCATGCTTGCCCCGAGACTCTTAACCCGCTGTCAAAACCGGTCAGCCCCAAGCAATGGTATAACGGTGCGCAGGTATGGCAAATTGTGCGCCGAACGGGTGCAAAGGTATGAAAAAAGTGCCGTCGGTGCAAGGGGGTGTTCCCGAGGAGCTGGCGGCGGGATGAAAAAGGAAAGCCGCCTGCTTGGAGTGGGACGGGGGTATTATGTCGTTTAAAAAGTCACTCCGATTTTCAGTCGCACGGCTTGTGTCAACTCTTTTTCCACTTCTGAAATTTCATAATATGAACTCTCCGCTTTCAATTGAAGTTGCATCAGCGAATAGCCGACGCCGAAAGTTACGGATGCCCGGTTCGAGACCCGGAAAGCGACTCCCAGTGCGGGTTCGAATAGCACTCCGCCGCGATAGGTGACGGTCGTATAATAGCGATTGTAGACTTCCGATCTCTTGGTGGAAATGTTATATCCGAGGTTTAGTGTCAAAAAAGGCGAGGTGTTTCTATCCAACAGGTTGAATCGTCCCTGAATGAATACCGGAATGGTGACGAAATTTTCGCCATTGGTAAAGATATTGAATCCTACGCCGCCTCCGAGGAAACAATACGGATTGAAGCGGTAGCCGTTGACGATATCCAGTTCGAACCGCCCGGCATAGCCGCTTACTCCGATTCCATAGCCTGCTTCGACGAAACCTTCGTAGCCGTTCGATTTACTCAAAAACTGATTCGGGCGGGTTCGAGAGCGGTTCCATGCTTGTTCCCGGGTCATTTTACTGATTTCATCCATTTGATAGACGAAAATATTGCCGTCACGTGTCTCGATTTTCAACGATTTGCCAGGTATCTGTTCGATGATCGTCCCACGGATGATCGAGCCGTTTTGCAGATAGATGACGTCTTGTAAATTGGTGTTCTGCGCAAGTGTGATGCTCGAAAAAAGCGACACGACACACAAGAGAAGAAGTTTTTTCATCTTTTTCGAAAAGATATCGTCCTTCCGACTCCGCGAAAGACTGGGTGTTTAGAAAAAGAAAGTGTGGAGTCGTTAGTTTATCCGATAGGAGGCTCTGGTAAGCCCAAACGCAAATAAACAATACCCCACACCTGTATAGAGTACAACCTCAGAATGAGATGCACTTAATACAAGTGACGAGTGTTATTGCTATCCTTGCGTTTTTGAAATTTACCAGATTTCCTATCAAGGACAAAAGCTAAACACTTTCATCAATATGTCTGCCGGAAGCCATGCTCCCGACACCGACAAAGATAGAAAATGTTTCGCACAGAAAACACTCTGCATGGGGTATTGCATGGGCAAAGGTCGGCCAAACTTTCCGAAAATCCGCTATTGATCGGAAACTATGTTCGGTGTATGTTTACCGGACGGGGGCGATTTGGGGAAGAAACTCTATCTTTGTTGCATACATTACGGGAAAGGACTTGAAATGATACAGATAGACGATAAAATCATCAGTTTGGAGCTCTTTACGGCTCGTTTTTGTTGCGATCTGGGGGCATGCCGCGGGGAGTGTTGTGTGGAGGGTAATGCGGGGGCTCCGCTCGATGCGGAGGAGGTGGCGGAGTTGGAAAACGAGTGGGAGCACTATGCGCCGTACATGACGCAGGAGGGGATCGGGGTGGTGGAGCGGCTGGGGGTGGCGGTGACGGACGAAGAGGGTGACCTCACGACGCCGCTGGTCGCGGCCGGGGCGGAGTGTGTCTATGCGATCCGGGAGAATGGGGTGACGTGGTGTGCGATCGAAAAGGCGTGGCGGGAGGGCCGCACGCCGTTCCGAAAACCGATTTCGTGTCATCTCTATCCGATTCGGCTGGTGAGGCTCTCGAACGGGATGACGGGGTTGCAGTATCACCGGTGGGAGGTCTGCCGGGCGGCGGAGGTGCTGGGGGCGGAGCGGGGGGAACCGCTCTATAGGACGCTGCGGGAGCCGATCATCCGTCGTTTCGGCGAGGCGTTTTTCCGTGAAATGGAGGCGTGCGAAGCGGAACTCCGCAAAATGGGGGAAATATGACGGGGAAGTGAATCTTCGGAGGCGGTTTTGGGTGGCTTGCCCACGAGTGATCGTAGGTTGGGCGGAGCTGATTAAGCGAAACGCAGCTTGAGGATGTTAGCATCCGTCTAAAGTTTCTTTGGTTCTTTCTGTTCACAGAAAGAACAGTACCCTCAAATTAAAGCGCGCGCCGCCGCCTAAAGAGGGAAATCGTCAAAATGTGCTGGCACGTTTTGACAAGATTTCCCCAGGCGCGCGAACAGAGAACTGGGGTAGAGGCTGGCATTAAAACGCCCTGTGGGCGCGCCCGCCCGCGTAAAGAGGGCATATTCTGCCGGTTGGCACTCGGCCAATCCGGCAAGAATTGCCGCGGGCGACGGGAATAGGGATAGGCCCGGCTATCTTTCGGGTGCCGAGCGGCTCCGGCGGAGCGACAGCGGAGCCGCAGTGAGGCTGATACGGGCGGAGAACTGGGACGAGCTTTGGGCTGTGTCTGTTCTTCAGGCTCGAAAACCGGCTACGGTTTTCGAGCCGCGCAGGGCCAAGCAAAGGGCTTGGCTTTGGGCGATGGGTTGGGCCGAGCTGTTGGCCGTGCTTTGGGCCGAGAGCGAGTAGCTAAGTCCCCGTGACAACGGTCGGCCCGCAGCCCCCGGATGCGGAGGGGACGCACAGCGTCTTTTATTGGCCGCCTCGGCCTTAATATTCGTTCTCCGCTGGCTGCGGCCGAAAACAAATTGGCTGAGCTTCTGCGGCTCGCAGAGCCGCGCGGGCCGAAGCCTCCCGCCGCGGAGGCCCGCAACTCAACGTTGCTTTTGGGCCCCGCAGGCTTCAGCCCGTCCAAGAGAGTAGGGTAGCCCAGCCCCTTATTCACCGCCCCACTCCTTTCCCGTTTATTCCGAGAGGCAACGCAACTGAAGACCAGAAGAGCGACCGGTTTTCTGGCTTGTTTGGAGCTGGGAAGCGTAAAAATCCAAGTATAGACCGTAAATGTGGTTAATCATAGCACTCCAGACAAAACCGCCATTTCCCAGATTATACAATACACCTGCATTGCGGAGGCCCGGGACGGTTTTATGCGGCTCATCGCTGGCGGCGGACTGCGCTTAAGCAAAAAGCGTGTCCCTCGTTTATTCCGAGAGGCAACGCAACTGAAGACCGAAGCCGCGACTGTCCAGCGTAGTCGGATTGAGCCTTTGTACTCCGAAATTCAGGGTTATGCAACAGGCATACTCTTCACGGGGAGAGGTAGCGGGGGAAAAACCGAAACCTCCGTCGCCGACATTCCAAGCTTTACCGTCTCCGTAACCGCGGTAGCCCGGGGCGGTGTCGTTCGGCACTCTAACCACAGACAACCCCAATTGTTCATTGTTCCTCGCGAACACGTGTCTTTCCGTTTATTCCGAGAGGCAGCGCAACTGAAAACCGTAGGCACAGTAGTACGTGCCTGTGGAACGAAGCCACGTCACGCCAAAATCCAAGAATACACCATAACCCTCCCTTGAGGCAGACGACCAACTGTAGCCGTAATTGCCCACGCCTAACAAATCGCCTGAGTTTGCAAGGTGGTTGTCCGGGGCGGGAACCGGCGGTTCGGGGCCAAATTGTGCGAATCGCCGTTTTTTCGTATCTTCCGGTCGCTATGTATGTGCCCGATTCCACCTATCCGATTCATATTTACGTCCTTCAGCTCGAAGACGGCTTCTGGTACGTGGGAAAAACGCACCATCCCGACGGACGGTATCGACAACATCTCCACGGAAAGGGGGCTGAATGGACTAAATTGCATAAGGTCGTCCGGTGTTCGGAGCGGCAGGTCTTCTATGTTGAGACCGAATACGACGAAGATAAGTATGAAAACCGGGTGACGATCGAGTGGATGGAACGCGAAGGGTGGCAACGGGTGAGGGGAGGAAGCTGGTGCGAAGTCTCGGAGGAGAAGACCCTCCGGAAACTGCATCGTTGCGGCTATTTCCGCCAGGTCAAAGCCTCGAAGCAGCAGTTCGCGGCACAGGCCCTGGTGCGTTATGTCTTGGAGTTGCGGGATGGAAAATATTTTGTCGGTTATACGCGAGACCTGAAGCGCACGTTGCGAAAACATGAGTACGGAAGGGGGGCCGAGTGGACGAAAAAATACAAACCGGTGGGGCTGGTCCAGGCCGATCCGTTCGAAACGCCTATGGGCAGTGTCCGAAATCGGCGGGATGTCGATCCGCTGGTGATCGAATGTTTCGGGCGGTACGGATACGAAAATGTACGGGGCGGGTCGTTCTCGGCGGTGGACGAGGACGACCATCTCGAAGCCTTGATCCGATACGGCGTTGCGCTCGATTGACGGGGAGACGTCTTGAATGCTGAATAAATTGGGAGTGTCGAAGTGAAAATAGTTGTACGAATGGGAGTTGTCTTATTGGGGCTGGTGGCGATTGCGGGGATAGCGGCAGTCGTGTTTCTCAACCGGCCGCAGTTCGGTCGGCTGCCGCGCGGCGAACGGAAGGAACGGATCGAGAGGTCGCCGAATTTCCGGGACGGGGAGTTTCGGAACCGGCAGGCGACGGTGATGATGGCGTCGAAGGGGGGATGGTGGAGGACGGTGTGGAAGTTCCTCTTTCGGGAGGATGCGGCGGGGGTGAGGCCGACGGAACCGATGGAGGTGACGCGAACCGATCTGAAAGCGTTGGATGCGAACCAAGAGTTGCTGGTGTGGTTCGGGCATTCGTCCTATTTGGTGCAGACGGCCGGGCGGCGGATACTGGTCGATCCGGTTTTTTGCCGGGCTGCGCCGGTCTCGTTCGTCAACCGTCCGTTTGCGGCTACGGATGCGTATGCGCCGGAGGACATGCCGAGGATCGACTATCTGGTCATTACGCATGACCATTGGGATCATTTGGATTACGAGACGGTGGTGCGACTCCGCGAGCGGGTCGGGCGGGTGGTCTGTCCGTTGGGGGTGGGCGAGCATTTCGAATATTGGGGGTTCGAACCGGAACGGATCGTCGAACTGGACTGGGACGAGGAGGCGATGACGGAGGAGGGATTCAGGGTGGTTTGTCTGCCGACGCGTCACTTCTCGGGACGCGGCTTGCGGCGGAACCGGACGCTGTGGGTTTCGTTTCTGATCGATTCGCCGACGCAGCGCATCTACATCGGAGGGGATGGCGGATACGACGATCGGTTTGCGGATATCGGACGCCGGTTTCCGGGTATCACGCTGGCGATGCTCGAAAACGGTCAGTACAACGAGGCGTGGCGGTACATTCACACGATGCCGGAGTATTTGGGACGTGCGGCGAGGGAGCTGGGGGCGGAACGGATCGTGACGGTGCATCACTCGAAGTATGCGCTGGCGCGGCATGCGTGGGATGAGCCTCTGGAGCATGCGCGGAGGTTGGCGGAGCGGGATTCGTTACCGGTCGTGATGCCGGGGATCGGAGAGGTGGTGAGGCTGGGCAACTGAATCGAGTGTTGAGGTTTTCGATGCTTGGGGGTATCGGAAAAGGGAAAAATATTTGGCGTAATCGAAAATAGGTGTTATTTTTGCTGCCGGATTCGCAGCGAGGGCTTGAGGAGAATATCCATTGGGTAGGCCGGGGAGAAACATATTAGTGCGGAAATAGCTCAGTTGGTAGGACACAACTTTGCCCGAAACGGCGGTTCAGCCGTTTCCGAGAGGGGGTTCCAACCGCGGCAAGGGATAGGGGCGAAACATATAATTGCGGAAATAGCTCAGTTGGTAGAGCACAACCTTGCCAAGGTTGGGGTCGCGAGTTCGAGTCTCGTTTTCCGCTCGGAGACGGACAGCTTTTATGAGCTGTCCGTTTTTTTGTTTGGAGGAGGGTGGAGGCTTCGGAGAACATAGACCTGGGTCTCCTTTGAAGGGTTCGGGAGAGAGAGGTTCCGGCGCGCAGCGTGGGCTCGGAGTACGTTTCCCGCTTAGGACGCCTGATAATCACACCGATTATCAGGCGTTTTTGTTGCGAGATTGCAACAAAAACGCAGGTTGTTGTTCTTTCAAACGGGCGGTCGAAATTTTGCCGCGGAGCCGGGCGGGTATGGCACAGTATTTGGAACGTATCAGGGCGTCCTCCACAATAGGAGAACGAAGTATTTAAATAACTCATTCAAAAACATTCTAATCATGAAAAAGTTCCCGATGCTCAAAAATGATGTGATCGACACGCCTATCTTCGGTTCTAACGAAGAACAACGCGTGGCTCCGAAAACTGAGATAACCAAGGAGGGTACGGCGGAGGATATCGCCTATCAGATCGTTCATGACGAAGCGATGCTCGACGGGAACTCCCGTCTGAATCTCGCTACGTTCGTCACTACCTGGATGGATGACAGCGCACGTCGAATCATGTCCGAAACCATGGACAAAAACATGATCGACAAAACGGAATATCCGCAAACGGCCGAAATCGAACGCCGGTGTGTGAATATGATCGCTAAGCTGTGGAACTCGCCGGAGGCGGACGGTAAACAGTACTGTATGGGTACCAGTACCGTGGGGTCGTCGGAGGCGTGTATGCTCGGGGCGCTGTCGGCACTGTTCAGATGGAAAAAACGGCGCCAGGCGGCGGGTAAACCGACCGACAAACCCAATTTCGTGATCTCGTCCTGCTTTCAGGTGGTGTGGGAAAAGTTCGCTATCTACTGGGATGTCGAAATGCGGCAGGTGCCGATTACGGCGGAGCACATCACGCTCGATCCGGAACAGGTCGTCAAACTCTGCGACGAAAATACCATCTGTGTGGTGCCGATCCAGGGGGTGACGATCACGGGGTTGAACGACGATGTGAAGGCGCTCGACGATGCGATCGACAAACTCAATACGCAGAACGGGTGGGAAATCTGTATCCACGTCGATGCGGCGACGGGCGGATTCATCCTGCCGTTCATCTATCCGGAGGTCGAGTGGGATTTCAGGCTCAAATGGGTGCTCTCGATCAGTACGTCGGGGCATAAGTTCGGGCTGGTCTATCCGGGGCTCGGATGGGTGATTTGGAAAGACAAGTCTTATCTGCCGAAGGAGATGAATTTCGCGGTCAATTATCTGGGGGCCGAGGTGCCGAGCATCTCGATCAACTTCTCGAGGCCGGGGAATCAGGTGTTGGCGCAGTACTATCAGTTGATCCGGCTCGGGTGGAACGGTTATCACGATGTACAGGCCAGCTCGCTGAATGTCTGCCTCTACCTGCGGGAAGAGCTCCGAAAGATGGGGATTTTCGAATTCTTCTCGGATGAGATGCCGAACCCGCTCTTTATCTGGAAACTGAAGGAGGATCCGAAGCGGAAATGGACGCTGTACGATTTGTCGGATCGGCTGCATATCCAGGGCTGGCAGGTGCCGGCTTATACGATGCCGGCCGATATGGAGGATGTCATCATTATGCGGATTGTGGCGCGGCAGGGGGTTGGGATCGATTTGGCGGATTTGCTGATGAAGGATCTCAAGGCGTGTGTGGCTCAGCTCGATGCATTGGAGAACCCGACAAACAGTGCGGAGGAGTGGGCTAAGAAGCGGCGGTGCTTCGACCATATCCGTTAGGTGAGGTTCCGGAGTTTTCCGACCGAATGAATGAGAACCGCCTTATGTCCGGCTGATGGGATATAAGGCGGTTCTTTTGGTGCGGGGCCGGGTGTTTTTCTTCGAGGGGGGTACAAGGTGTCGTTTTCGGTCGTATTTTTGATACGCTATTTTTCTCGATCAAAAGAATTCGTTATGGACAAGGTTGTTTTGAATTGGCAGGGGGGGATGCAGTATGATGCGCATATCGGCGAACACACGATTGTGGTGGATGCGTCGGAAGAGATGGGGGGGATGAATCTGGGGGCGCGGCCGAAGCCGTTGTTGCTGGTGGCGCTGGCGGGGTGTACGGGGATGGATATCGCTTCGTTGGCGCGCAAAATGAGGGTCGATTTCACGCGGATCGAGATCGAGGCGGAGGCGGACAAAACGGAGGAGGTGCCGTCGCTGTACACGGCGATGAGGTTGAGGTATCGGTTCGAAGGGGAGGGGATAGAGCCGGCCAAACCGCTGAAAATGGTGGCGTTGTCGCAACAGCGTTATTGCGGGGTGTCGGATATGTTGCGTCGGGTGGCGCCGATCTCGATCGAGGTCTATCTCAATGGGGAGCGGATCGATGAGCGGGATGTGATGTCGATGGAGTTGTAGCTTTTTTGCACGCGGGGTGGAGTATGGGGCGTGGCTTTGGGCGGAGTATTGGGCTTTGCTTTTGGCTGTGCTTGGGGTTTGGATTTGGGGCTGAACTTTTGCGACTCGCAGAGTCGCGCAGTCCGCCGCCCGGCAGGCGGAGGGCTGCAACTCGTCGGGGCTCGTTGCGCCTCCGCTGGCGGCGAACTGTTGTCGCGTATAGAACGAATGGGCTGTGCTTTTGCGGTTCGTAGAACCGCCGGACTTGTCGCTGAATTTAGCCGATTTGGGCGGTGCTGGTGGCGGAGTTTTGCGACCCTTTAGGGTCGCGCGGGCCGAAGCCTCCCGCAGCGGAGGCCCGCAACTAACGTTGCCGTGGGCCCCGCAGGCTTCGCCCGCACAAAGTCAAGCCACAGAAAGGGTAGGCCCGGCTAGCTTTCGCGTGCCGAGCGGCACCCCGTTTATTCCGAGAGGCAGCGCAACGGAAGACCGTGGGCGCGATGGTTTTTGCTGTCGGGGTTGAGTATGGTCGGGTCGAAACTCAAAAACAAGCTTTGGGAGCCGATGACGGTTGAAGAGTAGCAAAATCCATGACAACCCATGTTCCACAGGTTGCCTGTCGTAGGTGCGCGGAAGCCCGGTTCGAATGCCGAGCGGTACCGTTTATTCCGAGAGGCAACGCAACTGAAGACCGTGAGCCCGACCGCTCGAATTGCTCGGATAGAGTGAAGTTATGGCGAGGTCAAAATATTGACCGTAAATGTCGTTCGTGGCGGAAGACCAGCTGAATCCGCTGCTACCTGTATTGCTTAGCGTTCCTACATAATAGCCGCGGAAGCCCGGGGCGGTCTGACCCGTTTATTCCGAGAGGCACCGCAACGGAAAACCGTAGCCGCGATAGTCCACGCTGCTGGGATTGAGGTACTGCGTGCCGAAGTTCAAGAACACGCCGCTGGGCTCTCTGGCTGAGGAAAGCCAACTGTAACCGCTGCCGCCAATGCCGCCCGGTGTGCCCGAGCTGTAGCTGCGGTTGCCCGGGGCGGAAAGCGGAGATTTGGACGATGTGTCGGCAGAGCCCGAGAGAGGGCACAGAGGAAAGATGGAAAGTAAAAAAATCAGAAAGCGCGTTTCTCCAGAACAAAGAGAAATGCGCTTTCTGAAAATATAGAAGGGCTCAAAAATAGGAGGCTAATCTTGTCTGCTGTAGTTGGGCGCTTCGCGCGTAATCGTCACGTCGTGCGGATGGCTCTCTTGCATCCCCGATGCGGTGATCCGAACGAATTTTGCGCCTTTCAAAGCTTCAATGTCTTTCGCGCCGCAGTAGCCCATCCCGGCGCGCAAACCGCCGATAATCTGATAAATCACTTCGGCGAGCTGTCCTTTATACGGCACGCGGGCAGCGATCCCTTCCGGCACCAGCTTCTTCACGTCGTCTTCGGCGTCCTGGAAGTAGCGGTCTTTCGATCCTTTTTGCATGGCTTCCAACGAGCCCATGCCGCGGTAGGTCTTGAATTTACGACCGTTGTAGATAATGGTCTCTCCGGGCGACTCTTCCACGCCGGCGAACATCGAACCGGCCATCACGCAGTCTGCGCCGGCGGCAATTGCTTTGACGATATCTCCCGTATACCGAATCCCTCCGTCCGCAATCACCGGAACGTCGCTGCCTTTCAAGGCCGATGCCACGTCGTAGACGGCATTGAGCTGCGGTACGCCGACGCCGGCGATGATCCGGGTGGTGCAGATCGAACCGGGCCCGATGCCGACTTTCACGCCGTCGGCTCCTGCGGCTACGAGCATCTTGGCGGCCTCTGCGGTGGCGATATTCCCGACAACGACGTCCAAATCGGGGTATTTCGCTTTTACTTCTTTGAGCTTTTCGACTACGCCGCGCGAGTGTCCGTGTGCGGTGTCGATCACAATGGCGTCTGCGCCGGCTTCATAGAGTGCCGCCACGCGTTCCATGGTGTCGTGGGTGACGCCGACGCCTGCCGCTACGCGCAACCGTCCTTTGGAGTCTTTCGCTGCGTTCGGGTTGTCCTGTACTTTCGTAATGTCTTTGTAGGTGAGCAGGCCGACGAGTTTCCCGTTGTCGTCGATCACGGGCAGTTTCTCGATCTTGTTGTTGAGCAGGATCTTGGCGGCTTCGTTCAGGTCCGGATTGTGGGTCGTCACGAGGTTGTCTTTGGTCATCACGTCCTTGATGCGCTTGGCGGCGTCGGTCTGGAACCGCAGGTCGCGGTTGGTGACGATCCCGATGAGTTTGCGGTCGTCGTCGATCACCGGTATCCCGCCGATTTTGTTGTCGTGCATCAGGGTTTTGGCTTCGCCGACGGTGCCGTCTGCTTTGATGGTGATCGGGTCGTAGATCATCCCGTTTTCTGCCCGTTTCACTTTGCGCACCTGATGGGCCTGGGCTTCGATGGGCATGTTCTTATGGATGACGCCGATCCCGCCCTGACGGGCGATGGCGATGGCGAGTTCCGCTTCGGTCACGGTATCCATGGCGGCCGAAACGATCGGGGTGTTGATGGGCACGTGGCGTGAAAATCGTGAAGCGACTTTGACTTCGCGCGGCAGGACTTCGGAGTAGGCGGGAACGAGAAGCACGTCGTCGAATGTGAGGCCTTCGGCGACGATTTTTTCATCTATGAACGACATAATGGGTACCGGTTAATAAATTTTGGCAAAGGTAATGCTTTTTGTCGAAATGTGGGGCGGTTTAGCGGAAAAAGGGGGCGAGTTTTTCCAATAGGGCTTGCGGTGGGCGGCAGGCGGTCTTGGTGTCGGCGTGCATGAAGGCGAGGGTCACGGAGCCGGTGGTGATTCGTTCGCCGTTTTCGCGGAAAACTTCGTAGTCGAATCGGATCTTCACGCCGGGAAGCTCGCGCAGGGTGGTGCGGACGGTGAGCAGGTCGTCGTAATAGGCTGGGTTCTTGTAGTTTACTTCGACTTTCAGCACGGGGAGCATGACGCCGTTCGCTTCGATTTCGGCGTTCGGCAGCCCGATGCTGCGCATCAGTTCGGTGCGTCCCATGTCGAACAGTTCAACGTAATGGGAGTGGTAGAAAAACCCCATACGGTCTACGTCGCCGTAGGGTACGCGGAATTGGGTGTCGTATGTGATCATAGTATGAATGTTTGGCGGAATCGGGTGGTGGGTTCCGGGTTATTGTCTGTGTTTTGCGGGCGACGGGTTGGGGCGTCGGCAGCTTGAGGATGCGTCAGCATCCGTCTAAAGTTTTTTCGGTTCCTTTTATGAACAAAAGGAACAGTTTGAGGCGGGACAGAGCTCGATCGCGCGCGACCGCTGGAGTAGGAAATCATTCAAACGCATGATTTGTGTTTGAATAAGATTTCCGCCAGCGCGCGGACAAAGAACGGAGCGAGGAATTGGGCCGAGGCTGCCCACTCCGAGTGCCGGAAGGCACCGCCCGCCCGGCGTAAGGGCAGTACCCTCCTGTAGCCAAAGACGCGCGCCACGCCTAAAGGAGCGATTCAGCTATTTCGGCGGTAAGCCGAATATAGATGAATCGCGCAGGCGCGCGAAAACGCGGCGGAGCGACAACGGAGCCGCAGTGAGGCTGACACGGGGCGGAGAATTGGGGCGAGCTTTGGGCTATGCTTGTTCTTCAGGCGGGAAAACCGTATCCGGTTTTCCCGCCGCGCTGGGCCGAGCTTGGGGCTGGGCAGGGGCGGTGGATTGGGCAGCTTTTGACAGGTTTTGGGCCGCGAGCGAATAGCTAAGTCCTCGTGACAACGGTCGGCCCGCAGCCCCCGGATGCGGAGGGGACGCACAGCGTCTTTTACTGGCCGCCTCAGCCTTAATATTCGTTCTCCGCTGGCTGCGGCCGAAAACAAATTGGCAGTGCTCTTGTGAGCCGTAGGGTTGTGTGGGCCGAAGCCTTCCGCAGCGGAGGGACGCACAGCGTCTTTTGCTGTCAGCCTCTACCCTAAACCCCGCAGGTTTCAACCCGCTAAGGCAATTGTATTTTCGCAAGCTCGATTGCGCCCCGCTAGCGGCGGACTGCTAAGACCGAGAGCGAGTAGTGCGATTTTCAAACCGCAGGTGTTAATTCAAAGAGCAAATTAAAGTAGTTCGAGCCTATTGTCCATTGCGAGCGCGCACCTCCGTTTATTCCGAGAGGCAGCGCAACGGAAAACCGTTGGCGCGGTCGTCCGAGTAGTCGGTGCCGAGGGCCTGCGAAGAGAAAATCAAGTCCAGGCCGCCAATGTCGTCCGTGGCGGAAGACCAATTGTACCCACGGTGGCCGACGCTTGTCAGGCCGCCCAATCGCCCTGTATTGCCTCCGTCGCGGTAGCCCGGGGCGCACCCTTCGGGTGGTTTACTGGCCGCCTCTACCCCCATTCTTTTTTCGCGCGCCATGACGCGAACGCGTCGGCCGTGCGGGCCCCACGTCCCGTGGACGGG